>NZ_CP155560.1:0-300000 GCF_022095615.2 Bacillus thuringiensis | reverse complement strand
ACGGGTACATTTTTTAGTTTTGAACCTGCGAACATTAAACCAGACATAATTTGTTTGTCAAAATCTATAAGTGGCATTGGCCTTCCGATGGCTATTACACTAATTAAACCAGAATATGATAAGTGGGAACCAGGAGAACATAATGGAACGTTTCGAGGGAATAATCTAGCATTTTTAGCAGCTACAGAAGCTTTGAGTTATTGGCAAGATATAGAGTTTATTAATGATTTAAAATGGAAAAGTGAAAAAATCACTAGTTTTCTTAATAAAATTAGTATAAACTACCCACAACTTCAAGGGGCAGTGCGAGGGAGAGGCTTTATGCAGGGAATAGCTTGTAATACTTTTGGAATAGCTAAAAAGATTTGCTCAGTTGCATTTGAAAATGGTTTGATTATTGAAACGTCTGGGCCTAAAGATGAAGTAATTAAGTTGTTACCTTCTTTAACAATTGATATAGAAGGCTTAAGTAATGGATTTGAATTATTAGAAGAAAGTATTTCTAATATTATAAAAGAGTAACTGGGTAATGAATAATAATATCACCAAATGAGGTAAGAAGAGTGCTTCGGGATATTGTGATATTCCAAAGGATTAGATTATTTCAAAGTGAAGAAATAAAATATAAATAAGCATTTTTACTTACCATCTAGCATTTGGCTATACGTAAACGTTTATGAGTAGGAGTCATATTTTTTATATTTAGAAGTTCCATTATATGCAAAATCGTTACTTATTAAGCGTTAAGGAGTGCTTGACCAGAGCGCTCCTTAACGCTTATAACACTTATAAGAGTATATGAGTTCATTGAGTAAATATGTTTTTTAAAAAATCTATATTTAACGATAAATGTGTAGAGCATCTTGAGAAGAACATGTTCTTAAGATGAATATTATCTTATTCTAAGTAGATAGGTATTGTGAAATCTTGAACTACCCCCACTTTCACTTCTAAACGAAGTGAAAGTGGGGGTAGTTCAAAAGAGAAATAAATTAGATTTAAAGTAATGAATACTGCTAAAATATTACTTTATGTTTAGATCCACAAAAGAAGTTCCTCTTTTCTGATAATAATTATTAATACATAATTCATAATTAATATACGTAAGTTGTTTTATATTTCATTCATGTATTCCTTTCTAACTACGTGGATCATTTAATGCAACAGCTTTCACGTCCAAAATAAGATGTTCCAACAAAGGACTATATAAATATCTTTATAAGGATTTTCCAATATAATCAAAGTGTTAATGAAAGGAACGCTGTGTTATTTTTGCTTTTCTATTAACTAATACAGCTTCAAACAAAGGACATAATTGCAACATGCTGAGTGTAATTTATTACCCATTCAATATTCTGTTTATTCAATCTTTCTAAAAATAAAAAAACATTGAACTCATAAATATACAAGTTATAATGAGGGCGTCGACAGATAGTTTATTACCTCTAGATAAAATATCAATTCTAGTATTGGTACAAAAATTCTAAAAGCCTTACAAGTAATTTTCTTAAATTGAACATACTGATACGATTACTCTATAAATAATGTGTAATCAGAAAAGAAATTTATACAACATAAAAGAAAGCGCTATCAACACTGTCGTATTTTGAATTAATTATTCTAATAACTAAGATTCAACTGCAATTAAAAATCATAAATTATGGGGGTGCTTATATGAACATAAATGTAGCATCTATTAAAGAAAAAAAGGTTGTTAAATATAAAAGTTGTTTTGACGTGATTGGTCCAGTAATGATAGGTCCTTCGAGTTCACATACTGCAGGGGCTTTGGCAATTGGTACAGTTGCAAATAAATTATTTCAATGTCTTCCAAAAAAAGTCGTGGTTAGGTATTATGAATCATTTGCTGAAACCCATAAAGGACATGGAACTGATTTTGCGATTATTGCTGGGATATTAGGATTTGCAGCTGATGACAGCAAAGTGCCAGATGCTATTAATATAGCAGAATCTAAAGGAATCGACATTACCTTTATTGAAAAAGCAGGTGATAGTCCTGCTAATCATCCAAATACGGCAGATATATATTTAGAGGATGGAAGTCGAAGTATTAGAACAATGGGTATTTCTGTTGGCGGTGGATTAATTGAAATAAAATATGTTGAAATTGACGGATTTAGTTTAGATCTGCAGGGGCCATTGCCAGTTGTTATTGCGATTTCAGAAAGAGCTGACTTTGAATTTGTCTTACGCAGAATCTTTAAACAATATGATGTTGAAATTAACAACTTTCATAGTTTGAAAGATAAAACCAAATATTTATATGCATTCGCTTTGGATTCGTTATTGCCTGGTAATGCTCAGAAGGAATTAGGGAATTTAAGCAATATAGCTAATCTTATTATTCTTTAGTTACATTAAGGAGTGAAAAAAATATGTATATGGCCATAAAAGAAATTGTGGATGCAGCAAATAAAAGTCAAAAGACAATTTATGAATTAGCAATTGAACAGGAAATTGAACAAACTAAAACTTCTTATGAAGAAGTTTGGAGTAAAATGGAACAAAATTTAGCGACTATGCAAAATGCTATAAGTAAAAGTATCGAGGGCGACGGTGTATTTTCTCCTACCGGTTTAACTGGAGGTGATGCTGTTAAAATTAAAAACTATCGAGAAAATAGGAAAACTCTTTCTGGAGACTTGATGGTGTTAGGGATTCAATGTGCTATCGGTGTTAATGAAGTAAATGCTGCATTAGGAGCTATTTGTGCAACGCCAACAGCAGGTGCGAGTGGGACGATTCCGGGAGTACTATTTAGTATTAAAGATACGTTGCAGTTAAGTCATGAAGATATGATACATTTTCTATTCACATCAGCATTATTTGGAACGATAGTAGCAAACAACGCTTGTATTTCAGGAGCGTATGGAGGATGTCAAGCTGAAGTAGGCAGTGCCTCAGCGATGGCGGCTGCAGCTGCGGTAGAAGCTGCAGGTGGAACGCCACAGCAATCTTCTGAAGCTTTTTCGATTGCATTACAAAATTTACTCGGTTTAGTTTGTGATCCGGTCGCTGGTTTAGTAGAAATTCCTTGTGTAAAGAGAAACGCCATTGGAATGGCAAATGCTTTAGCAGCAGCGGACATCGCATTAGCCGGCGTAAAGAATATCATCAATGCTGACGAAGTTATTGAAGCGATGTATAGAGTTGGAAGACAGATGCCTCGCGAATTAAGAGAGACAGGTTTAGGTGGAATTGCGGCTACACCTACAGGGATTGCCATTAAAAATAAAATCTTTGGGGAGAAACAATCAAATTAATGAACAGTTATCGTCTGTATTGTGAAATAGTTAACAATCTTTTTTCTATTGTTCGCTTAAGGATTTCTGGATATTGGGGGAATTATCAATAATATATCCTACTAAATGATTAAAACATTTTGTAAGTGGTAACTAACTCGTCAGGTTGATGCTTCGTTATTTTTTGATTTTGATCAACTTAGAAGAAAGAAATACGATGTGGCGCACTTTATAAACAATTCATTATTAAAGAACGGTCTATATTCCTATACCTTAAATAAAGACGTAAAAATAAGAAATAAGGAGGAATTATTATATGAATGGGAATACTGCAAAAAACATAGAATTTCAAGCTGATAATATTACAGGAAAAAATGAGAAATATCTAGACCCTAAAAAGTGGCATAAACAAGATACTACATGGGCATTGAGTCTATTTGGAACAGCAATTGGAGCAGGAGTACTCTTCTTACCTATTAATGCAGGTTCAGGCGGTTTATTATCATTGCTGATAATTACCATACTTGCATATCCTGTTATGTATTACTCACATAGGGCGCTTGCTAAAATGATATACGCTTCGAATTCTGCCGACGAGGGGATTACAGGAACAATAAGAGAGTATTTCGGTAATAAAGCAAGTGTTATTTTTAACATCGTATATTTCGTCTCAATTTATACAATCGTGCTGATGTATTCGGTTGCACTTACAAATACTGCAAGTAGTTTTATTGTGCATCAATTACATATGCCAGAGCCTCCAAGGGCCATTTTATCACTTATATTAGTAATCGGTCTTATCACTATACTGAATTTTGGTCAAGATATTACTGTAAAGATAATGAGCATGTTAGTATATCCTTTCATTGCTTCTCTACTTTTTATTGCAATATCTTTAATTCCACAATGGAATACTTCAATGCTAAGTTTTTCAAGTGTTTCTACTGCTTCAACTGGAATGGGATATTTCGGTATGATTTGGATGATACTACCAATCATTGTATTCTCGTTTAATCATTCTCCTATGATTTCGTCATTTGTTATGAAACAGAGAGCTACGTATGGAATAGACGCTACTGATGCCAAGTGTGCTCAAATACAAAAAGTTTGTTATATCATGACATTCGTTGTTGTTATGTTCTTTGTTTGGAGCAGCACTTTAAGTTTGACTCCAGATGATCTTAAAGTGGCAAAAGAACAGAACTTGTCAATCCTATCATATCTTGCTAATGAACTTAATTCGCCAGTAATCACTATTGCAGCTCCTATCATTGCGTTTGTGGCTATTACAAAATCTTTCCTTGGCCATTATATAGGAGCGTATGAGGTAATGCGTGACATGATTATCAAGTCCGGTAAAAAACGTGGGAAAGATATAGGAGAAAAAACAGTTAAGACAATGATTCTTACTTTTGTTGTACTAACATGCTGGTATGTTGCTTATACAAATCCAAGTATTCTTGGAATCATTGATGCCCTTAGCGGTCCGTTAGTAGCTGCTATATTATGTCTATTACCGATGTATGCGATTCGTAAAGTACCAGTACTAGCAAAATACAGAGGGAAAATGAGTAATGTATTTGTAATCATTATAGGAATACTTACTGTTCTAGCAAGTATTAAATCATTATTTTAATTTACTATTGTTAGTTTAGATGTAAAAATAGTGAGATATGAAAAGAAAATGAAAGATTCCTAGCGGATCTAAATTATATATTGTTAAACCACAAAGATTATGATTTTGGACAAACTATTCACCTTAAATAGTTTGTCCTTTTTTTATTAGAGGTATAGCTTCTATTAAGGGTACCGCCACATGCCGATCAAGCTAATATTTTGAGTACCCCCAAAACAAAAATTTTATCTCTCCACAGTTAGTTGTCTATGAGAATTCAGTTCGGTTTTTGTTTTGGGATATTTGCTTTTCTTAGCTTGATAGCGATGTGGCGGTACCCCATACCTATCAAGCTAAAATTTTATATATCCCCCCAGAACTAAATTTTTTGCTAACTTGTAACAAAAAAGCTCATTTTTTCGTTTTGGGGTACCGTCAGGAAAATGCGGATTTACAACGTTAAGGAAATTTAATGTGAAAAAGCCGGATTCCAATAGCTATGGAATCCGGCTTTCATGACGTTTTTTAATAAAACCCATTATTCAACTATCGCGTGTTCGTTAGCTTAAGGTACTTCCGCGATATGAGTAAACAAAGCAAACGAGGTCATTATTTAATTTTATTTAAAGGAACGACTAATTCTAATTCCTTTATTTCTTTACTAAATCCTTCACTATTTGTTCGACTTGGCTTGAGTGTAAATGATTTTGGTATGGTATCCATTGGAGGCAATGTCAGTACCATATGATGACCATAGTTCCCAACAGCCATGCCTTCCTGTAGTTTTAGCTTATCATATACCTGACCATTATTATCGACTACAGAGAAATTAAACCATGGCCAACTATCGTTTTTATCCATTTCGGCAGGGTAATCAATCGTTAGGTCTATTCTTGTTGATAAAGGTGAGAATGTTACTTTGTCGGCTGTTAGTGTATACACTTCATCAACCGTTTGAGTTGTAACTTCTGGATAAAACTCAAATACATCACCTTTTATTTTTTCAAGTGGGAAAGCCACCTTCAACTTACCTTCATAGCCAAATAAATCTTTTCCATGGACCTCAATCTCAATGTTATCGCCATATTCATTATACTTAGAAAAGGTAAATTGATGATGTTCAATTATTGTTTTCGAGTTTACGTCATCTTGCCCTATTGAACCCATCGCTGGTTTAATTTCTTGTTGTCCATTAATTGTTATATAGCTAAATCCGGCCTTTTCTTCTTTCATCGAAAGTTCTTTTTGACCTGTGTAAACAACTGTTACGATTAACCGGTTTCCATCATAAGCTGCTTCTTTTACAGTCATTGTTAAGCCGTTTTTACTATCTTGTTTATCAATTACTGTCGTAAGTTGATCGTGTTCAATTTTATCTGAGGCAATGTCTCTAAAATCTTTATAAATTGGACCAATTAGGGGAACATTTGATAAGGCTTCCGCCATGCCTGTTGAAACAAATCCAGAACCAAGCAAAGATAGACATAACCCACATGCAACCAAGATTGACCGTTTTGTGGTTCTTTCGGCTTTTCTTTTTTTCTTGGCTTGAAAGATAGCCGCCTTCTCCCTAGCCATTAGCTTTTCAACAGGTACATTTATGTTGTCGATGGATCGATTGAATTTGTCTTTATTCATAAAGATAGCCCTCCTTTAAAATGGGTCTTAACTCTTTTTTCGCCCTATTTAAGTGTGATTTCACGGTTCCTTCCGGGTAATTTATGATGGTGGCAATTTCCTTAATGGACAAATCGTGATAATACCTCAACAAAATAATGGTCTTAACAGTAGGATTTAAGAATTTAAATGCTTCTGATAAATCCATCGAATGCATGATAAAATCAACATTTTCAGAAGCGATTAATTCAGTAAAGATTTCCTCATTATCTGTAGTAAAATGGCGAGACTCTTTCCGAATAAAATCAATCGATTTAAAAACTAAAATTTTTGTAATCCAACTCGAAAAATGTTCAGGCTTTTTTAATGTCTTTATTGAAATATAGGCTGTATAAATTGTTTCTTGATAGACATCAAGAGTATCTTGTTCATTTCTAACATATGCATAGGCTGTTCGATACAGCTTTTGTCGAACAGAATCAATCAGTTGTTCAAATGCTTCATCATCACCCTTTTTTGCTTTTTTCACTAATTTTGCTATATCCATTTTGGTTCTCCTCTCCGTTACACAATAAAGTCGAATGAGGAAGTAAATTGGTTGCAAAATAATTAAATATATTAAAATTGTTATCCATTATCTTTTTCCATTTCCTTTAGCCTACGATAAAATGCCGCCTGACTGATTCCTGTAATTGCACATATCTCCTTTACAGTTTTATTGGTAGTTTTACGTAATTCAATGGCATGATTCATACCTTGATGCTTATCTGTATATTTTTTAACTCTTCCTCGATATTTCCCCTTTTGCTTGGCCAATTTAATTCCTGAACGTTGCTTCTCTTTAATCATTTCTCGATCTAGTTCACTAAAGGCTGCCATTACTGTTAAAAAGAATTTACCAGTTGGTGTTCTGGTATCTATTCCTAAGTTTAAAATAACAAAGTGTATATCTCTTTCTCTAAGTTGTTCAACTAACTGCAGTAACTGAATAGTGTTTCGACCAAGACGATCCATTCGTGTCACAACTAATGTATCATTAGGAGCTACCTTGGAAAGAAGTTCATCTAAAAGTGGCTTTTGTTTAGAAACGCCACTTATTTTCTCTTCCACAAGTTCATCTACTCCGTATTTTGTAAGTTGATCAATCTGGCTATCTAGATTTTGATCTTGTGTACTTACTCGAGCATATCCATAAATCATTTTTATCCCTCTTTTAATCTATAATTTTGATAAGTGTTATTGAGAGTCTATTAAGCTAATAATATCAAGGAGCCAAAATTCTATCAATAGAGTACACTCTATTGATATATAATTGAACTAATTAACTGAATAATTGAAGAAATGAGATGATACTATATGAAAATTGCGAGAGGTAGAGAATTACTTACACCAGAGCAGCGACAGTCTCTTATGCAAATCCCTGAAGATGAATGGGTGCTAGGAACCTACTACACTTTTTCAAAACGAGATTTAGAAATTATAAATAAACGAAGAAGAGAAGAAAACCGTTTAGGGTTCGCCGTTCAATTAGCCATTCTTCGGTATCCCGGTTGGCCATACACTCATATCAAAAGCATCTCAGATTCAGTCATATATTATATATCGAAACAAATCGGTTCTACTCCATCTTCGCTTAGTCTTTATCCTCAAAGAGAAAATACACTTTGGGATCATTTGAAAGAAATTCGTAATGAATACGACTTTGTAACTTTTACTCTAAAAGAATATCGAATGACATTTAAACACCTTCATCAATTAGCTTTGGAAAATGGTGATGCCATTCATCTACTACATAAATGCATAGATTTTCTAAGAAAAAATAAAATCATACTGCCTGCTATCACTACACTTGAAAGAATGGTGTGGGAAGCAAGAGCAATGGCTGAAAAGAAGCTATTTAATACGGTTAGTCAATCTCTATCAAATACGCAAAAAGAAAAGCTTGAAGAGATCATTACTTCGCAGTATCCATCCGAATCCAATAAAACCATATTGGGATGGTTAAAGGAACCACAGACTCATCCTTCACCTGAAACATTTCTAAAATTAATAGAACGACTTGAATATATACGGGGAATGGAATTAGAAACGGTACAAATTAGTCATTTGCATCGCAATCGTTTGTTACAGCTATCTCGCTTAGGTTCAAGATATGAGCCATATGCATTCCGTGACTTTCAAGAAAATAAACGTTATTCGATATTAACTGTCTACTTATTACATCTTACTCAGGAGTTAACGGATAAAGCTTTTGAAATTCATGATAGACAAATACTCAGTCTGTTATCAAAAGGCCGTAAGGCTCAAGAAGAAATTCAGAAACAAAACGGTAAAAAGCTGAATGAGAAGATTATACACTTTACGAACATCGGACAAGCCTTAATTAAAGCAAAACAGGAAAAATTAGATGCCTTTGAGGTTTTAGAATCCATTATTGAATGGAATTCTTTTGTCTCTTCGGTGGAAGAAGCTCAGGAGCTTGCACGTCCTGCCGACTATGATTATTTAGATTTACTTCAAAAAAGATTTTATTCACTAAGGAAATACACGCCAACGCTATTAAGAGTATTGGAATTTCATTCTACAAAGGCAAATGAGCCACTTTTACAAGCTGTAGAGATTATCCGAGGAATGAACGAATCCGGAAAGCGAAAAGTACCTGATGAATCACCTGTAGATTTTATTTCAAAACGTTGGAAAAAGCATTTATACGAGGATGATGGTACAACTATCAATCGTCATTACTATGAGATGGCTGTTTTGACAGAACTTCGAGAGCATGTTCGGGCAGGAGATGTTTCTATTGTTGGTAGTAGACAATATAGAGATTTTGAGGAATATTTATTTTCAGAAGATACATGGAATCAAACAAAGGAGAATACGAGATTATCAGTTAGTTTAACATTCGAAGATTATATGACAGAAAGAAACAACAGTCTTAATGAAAGGTTAAAGTGGATCGCTACCAATTTCAACAAATTGGATGGAGTTTCTTTTGAAAAAGGAAAGCTATCTCTTGCACGCTTGGAAAAAGATGTTCCAGAAGAAGCAAAAAAGTTTAGTGCATGCCTGTATCAGATGCTACCAAGAATAAAATTAACTGATTTACTTATGGATGTTGCTCATCTAACTGGCTTTCATGAGCAATTCACTCATGCTTCTAATAGTCGGAAACCAGATAAGGAAGAAACAATCATTATCATGGCTGCCCTTCTAGGAATGGGAATGAATATTGGATTAAGTAAGATGGCCGAAGCCACACCAGGACTTACATATAAGCAACTAGCCAATGTGTCTCAATGGCGTATGTATGAAGACGCAATGAATAAAGCTCAAGCAGTATTAGTGAATTTTCATCACAAATTACAATTATCTTCTTATTGGGGAGATGGCACAACATCTTCATCGGATGGAATGAGAATGCAGTTAGGGGTTTCATCTCTACATGCAGATGCAAATCCACATTACGGAACTGGAAAAGGAGCCACCATCTATCGATTTACGAGTGATCAATTTTCTTCCTACTACACAAAGATAATTCATACTAATTCAAGAGATGCGATTCATGTGTTGGATGGTTTATTGCATCATGAGACGGATTTATCCATAGAAGAGCATTACACAGACACGGCCGGTTATACGGACCAAATTTTCGGATTGACTCATTTATTAGGATTTAAATTTGCTCCAAGAATAAGAGATATATCAGACTCAAAATTATTTACAATAGATAAAGCAAATGAGTATCCAAAACTTGAAACCATTTTACGTGGACAAATAAATACGAAGATCATTAAAGAAAATTATGGGGATGTTTTGCGATTAGCTCATTCTATAAGGGAAGGAACAGTTTCAGCATCCCTTATTATTGGGAAACTAGGTTCATATTCAAGACAAAACAGCTTAGCTACAGCCTTACGTGAGATGGGACGAATAGAAAAAACGATCTTTATTTTGAATTACATATCGGATGAATCATTAAGAAGAAAAATACAAAGAGGATTGAATAAAGGCGAAGCCATGAATGGATTGGCAAGAGCCATTTTCTTTGGAAAACAAGGTGAGCTTAGGGAACGAACCATACAGCATCAATTGCAAAGAGCAAGTGCCTTAAATATAATCATTAATGCCATCAGTATCTGGAATACCCTGCACCTAACCAAAGCAGTTGAATATCAAAAAAATTCAGGTGATATTAATGAAGAATTATTACATCATATGTCCCCTTTAGGATGGGAGCATATCAATTTACTAGGAGAGTACCGTTTTAATTCTGAAAAAATGGTTTCGGTAGATTCTCTAAGACCACTAAAATTGTCTTAACATTGTTCAAATAGGGGGTAATCGTCAGAAAAATGAGCTTAGCGTTGTAAATCCGCATTTTCCTGACGGTACCCCGTTTTGGAGTAATTCTTAATTCTTAGGTTGATGGGCACGGGGGGTAACCTCTATTTGAGAAAATTTTTCATTTCATTAAAAGCCAAGTCTCGATGGCCAGCCTGACAGTGTTGTTCACCACCGGTTTCTTTGGTAAAGACTTTCGTAGTAATTGAAGCTGCATTACACAGTTCATGCTGGATTTGCGGTAGACGACTGATTGGAACATACTGATCATCTTCTCCAGCCAGAAGCAATACATCCTGATTAATAAACTGACTTATTCCAGCCATCATATTTTCAATCATTGCATTGACATCAGCTGCTTTATTAGCAGTCAAAAGGGTAGTCAGCCTATTCCAGACGTCATCCGGCATCCGAATTTTTAATGCATCAAGACCGCTATAGAAAATATTAAATGCAATCACTTTGTCAATCCTTTTTTCAAATGCAGCAGCACGCATTGCTAAATAGCCTCCCCAGGAAGCTCCCATAATGCTGACACGATTTAATTTAAAGTAGTCAATTATTGCAGCAACTGGTTTTTCCCAGTTATGAATGAATTTCAAACCACTTTTTAATGCTGACCCTTGCCCAGGACCATCAAAGACGATAATATTATAGTCAATTCCTCTAATGAAATTCATCATCTTAACCATTTCTTCCATATAGGAATCATAGCCACCAAATACCAGTAACGTTTTATTGGCACCAGGCTCAATTAATTTAACTGCTGGAAGTAAGGAATTCTCATATGGAACTTGATAGGGTTCATAGTCAAAATCACTAAAACCTTTATAGAAGGTCTCGCGATATTTTTGATACATTCTATTTTTGTTAGGATCTGATGGAGTTAGATAAAATTCAGCAGCTTGATAGTAGACAGATGCAAGATCATAATGGTACTGTTCTTCTCGCTTTATCGCATATTCTAGCCAAGTTTCATACCAGCTTTCTATATCGGTTAGTCTTGGAATAATACCTTTTAAATCACTGTTTGCCCTTTCATCCTCCTGATAGAAGTCATTTAAGAAACGATTGATTTGCAAATTAAATTGCTCATTGTTAACATAGTTTATAAACATTTTATTCCTCCTCTTATTAATTACAAAACAATGGTAATAGAATCTATCTTGTCTAACAATAAGCAAAAGAGTTTAATAAGTAGGAAATCGAACAATTTGTATTCTAATGGTTCGAAAAGCTTCTTTTTAAGGGGGATTGATTTTATGGAAGAGGACGTTCGAATATACAAGACTAAAAAAATATTTCAGAAGCACTAATTCTCCTCTTGAATGAAAAAGATTTCAATCAAATTACAATAAAAGAAATTTGTAGCCGTTCGTTAATTAGCAAATCCACTTTTTATAGTCACTTTGTAGATAAGTATGATTTGATGGAGAAAATAGTAAATAAATATGCCGTTTTTTTAAAAAATGAAATAAAATTACGCTTTAAGTCTGGGAATCAAGGCAATGTTGCTCAAGTACTTGAGATGATTATGGACCAAATTGCTGCAAATAAGACAGAGATTGCTACACTGTTAAATGTACATGTCCCTTTTGCAGATTTACGTGTTGAATTGGAGACAATTTTATACCAAACTTGTCTTTCTTACTTGAACGAAAAACTAAGCGATTCTAGTGCCTCTATTGACTATCTGGCTCAATTGTACACTGCTAATGCTATGGTACACATAAACTGGACTTTAAAAGGTGATAAGGATAGAAGTGCAATTGAGCTTGCCCATAAAATGCAACAGTATATTTTTGAACAGGTTCAAAAATAGATTACACTGTGCAAGCGGACTTCAACTACTCATTTTCGCAATTGAAACATCGCGGAATAATGGCATTCATATTCCAAGGGAATATATTCAGTACATCTCTCCATTAGGCTGAGAACATATCGCACTTACAGCGGATTATATTTGGAATTTAAATCAAAAAGTTAATTTTGAAAATTTACGGACATCAAGAAAAAATAGAATAAAGAAGCAATAAAAACACAGGGAAAATCATACTCTCTGTGTTTTTATCATTTAATAATATGTAAAATTATACCTTAACGTAAAATTTTCTTTTTTCGGTCGTGTGACCCCATATACAATAGGGCTTTTTTATTTGCAAAAAGCTAGAAATCATAATAAGAAATATACTTGAATTAGATTGAAAGGAGGTAAAACACCAAATTATCACTTGTAGGGGGCACTATATCATTTCAACATATCTCCGAAAATAAAGAAGCAACTAATTTAAATTAGATATGGATATAAAATTATTTTAATTTGATGGAGAAGTGTTGTGCACCGCTATTTAATAGACTATAGAAAAGGTATAAGTAATGGGTGTCATGGAAAAAAACGGGAAAATATAATAGGCTTAGAAAGAACTATTTATTACTGTCTAAAGGGGCGAGTTATATGAATGTTAAAATAGACGAAAAAACAATTACAACAGACCGGCTTTATATGAGAAAAGTACGTTTAGAAGATATTGATGATATTTATAACATCGTAAAACAAAATACAGTCGGTAAATGGCTTGCAGCATCTAGAGGGATGACAAAAGAAGAAGCAAAAATATATGTTGAAAAATTCGTAGATCATTGGAATCTATATGGCTTTGGTATATGGGCACTATTAAATAAATGTACTGGGGAAATTATAGGACATTGTGGCTTAAGATATGTAGATCAAAAAGAAGAGGAAGTTGAAATTATGTACCTTTTAGATCCTGCATCTTGGGGAAGTGGTTATGCAACAGAAGCTGCAAAAGCATCTATACAGTATGCTGCTAACTCGATGGAAATTAAAAAACTAATTGGGAGAATTAAAATTACAAATGATAAATCAAAAAAGGTATTGGAGACACTCGGGTTCCAATTTGCTTATAATAAGGATTATCCAGGGAAAAAACTATCCCATTATGAAATAAAATTGAAGTCATAAACAATTTTTAAGAACAAAATTCATGGAAATGTAATCAAATTCTTATATCCAATATTTATTTATGTACAAAAAAGCTAGTAGAATACTAGCTTTTTTGTCCTTCTTATAAGAAGGATTATGTTAATTAATCAGGTCGTTTGTTTAACAACAGTAATCCTTTTTACGTATGTAATCTTTGGTTAGTTTATGTTGTCTTCCGTTTTCGAATCACATGTCATCAATGCTTACGATAAGATAACTACATGTAGAAGAGGAAAAATTTCGTTTAGGGGATACTTTAAAATATTAGCTTGATGGGCATGTGGCTGTACCCCTATTACAGCAATCTTTTTTTGCTGGTTGTTATGATTTTAATCCAAGTATATGAGAGCGTAGAATTCATGTACATCAAGCTAATATAATATTTTGAAGTATCCCACATCTGTTTTCTTAGGTTGATGAGAAAGGGCAGGTACCCCATTGTATGGCTAACAACTAAAATGTCTTCATTTCATCACTTGTCCGAAGCCAATGTATCTCCCACGTATTAACTACACGTTTCTTGAGGAAGGAACCTTTTGTCTGAAAACAATAAAATATTATTAATTTTTGTAATTAGTAGAATTTTTTATAGAAAAAATTCTACTAATATATTAAAATAACAACGTATTATGTCAGATTTTAATTAGGGGAGAGGAAATTTTATGTTGAAAAAAATTATTCCAGTTGCTTTAGCAATAAGTACAATTACTTTTTCAAGTGCATTTGCTGCGCCTTCAGCGCAAGCAAGTACAGATTCAAATCGCTACATAGATGTACAAATGCTCGGTATTAACGATTTTCATGGGCAACTAGACACTGTAAAAAAAATTAACAATAAAGATGCAGGGGGAATCGAGTACTTAGGAGCTTATTTACGTGATCGTGAAAAACAAAATCCAAATACATTAAAGGTACATGCTGGAGATGTTGTTGGAGCAAGTACTCCTGTTTCAGCATTATTACAAGATGAACCTACGATTGAATTTCTAAATGATTTGAAATTCGATGTTGGAACCATCGGAAATCATGAATTTGATGAAGGCGTTGAAGAAATGAACCGTCTTATTTATGGTGGATATCATGAGAAAACAGGTAATTTTAAAGGAGCAAAATTCCCATATGTTGCCGCAAATTTTTATAATAAATCCACTGGTCGTCTATTTTTACCACCATTTACTATAAAAAAGGTACAAGGAGTTCCTGTTGGATTTATCGGAGTCGTAACAACAGATGTTCCTAACCTTGTTATGCCTACTATGCTAAAGAATGTAGAAATTACAGATGAAGTTGAAGCCATCAACAAATCCGTAAAGCAATTAAAAAAACTAGGAGTTAAATCTATCGTTGTTCTTGCACATAACGGGGGGACAACAGATGGAAATGGCGTAACAAATGGTGATATCGTCCGATTAGCAAATGAGACTGATCCAGAAGTCGATGTTATTTTTGGAGGACATAGCCACACTTATGTAAATGGGACTGTTAATAATAAACTTGTTGTACAAGCAAATTCTTATGGTATGGCTTTTGCTGATGTTGATGTAAAGATTGATCGTAAGACAAAAGATATTGTTGAGAAAAAAGCAGAAATTGTTACAACTTACCATGAAGGCATAGAGCCTGATAAAAAAATAAAGAAGAAGATGGAAAAATATCAAGAAAAAATCGCACCTCTGGTCAATGAAGTAGTAGGTAAGTCTATTGCTCCACTAGATCGCAAACTAAATACAGCTGGTGAATCTACCCTCGGAAATTTAGTTGCTGATGCTCAGCGTGCAACAATGCAATCCCAAATTGCTCTTATGAATCCTGGTGGTATTCGTAATGACTTAGATGCAGGTGATATTACATGGGGAGAGATATATGGTATTCAACCATTCGGAAATCAATTAATAAAAGTAAATTTAACGGGTCAAGACATTCGTGATATTTTAAATCAACAATGGCAAAAAGACATAACAAGAATGCTTCAAATTTCAGGAATCCAATACACTTGGGATGCGAACAAGCCTAATGGAGAAAAAGTAACAAATATTCGCTTAACAAATGGAGAAGAAGTTATTCCTTCTAAAACTTACAGCGTCGTTGCGAACGCATTTCTAGCTTCAGGCGGAGATGGATTTGTGTCCTTTAAAAACGGGAAAGATGCTGAAACAGGACCAACTGATTTTGAAGCATTAGTAGATTATATAAAAAAATCAAAAGAACCAATTCAGGCTATTATTGATGGAAGAATTCAAAAAATAAATTAGTTTTTTATAAATCTCAATAATAAATAGATTACCTGTGCGCTATACTTTTTAGTGTGCAGGTAATCTATTTTTATGGATTTGCAAACTATGGGAATACACCATAACACAAGGAAATGGAAAGAGGTCTCATTTAGATACTCTGATTTGTATGGTATTAAAGCCAATTCGGTAGACAATACAATTTCAGAAATCATTATTCTCACTTTGTAAGCACAAGTATTACACACCCAGTCTATTAACTGCTTATTGATAATATTAGATCATATGATATGTGTCGATGTCCGCTTAAAGCACTTAACAGTTTCTGCATCTGCCGGATGAGTTTAGTTAAATTAGTTTCCGATACATGTAGTCTATATTCACGATTCATTTATGCAAGAAACAATACATCTTCTACTAACTTTATGATGCGTTTTGAGTCACCGTACATAATATTTAGAACGTTATATAGCTGATTAGGTCGATTTGCTGTACCCCGTAATAATATATTTGTAAGTGGTGTTCTAAGTTCATGAGGGGCATCAGCAATAAAGAGACCATATTGCAAACTGCCACAATTTAAAACTTCATACAAACCACACATTAACTACACTACTACCACAAAGTAAAATTGTATAATTTATTTAATATCATTTATAACAAACATTCAAACATACTAATATTATGTAATACGGAAGTTTCGCTACAATAGAAGTAAACAAATAAGGGAGAGCGGATACTATGACAAGATTTGCGAATCAGCATGTAGAGAACACGATTTTAGAAGAGGATGTAGAGCTTTTAAAACTTATGGCACACCCAATGCGTTTAAAACTGATCAATGAGCTTTCAAAACATAAAACACTAAATGTAACCCAAATGACCGAAATTTTAAACATTCCACAATCAACAGTTTCCCAACACTTATCTAAAATGAGAGGGAAGGTTCTAAGAGGGAATCGTCAGGGATTAGAAATTTACTATAGCATCGAAAACCAAAAGGCAGAAGATATTATGGGATTATTAGGACCGATACAATAAAATATTAGGCCTACCATTTAAAGAATCATTTATAATAAATAAAAGCCCTCCAAAACAAGGAGGGCTTTTATTTATTAATTTTTATTAACTATATTTTCAAAATTTGTTGATAAATACTGTTGTGATGATTAGCGAATAGTGAACATTTTAAGATTGGCCATATATTCTTATGATAAAATGCTTTAGAAAGCTTAAGAATTCTTAAGAACTTTTACCCTTTTTTTTTAAGGTTTGGACTCTAGAGTATGCTTATGGATTCTAAGCAGTGGGTATTAAGAGTGAAAAAATCTGTTTTCATATTTCTAAATATAATGAACTGGAAATCAGTTGGTGCAGCCCTTTTAAACTCAAAGTATCTTGGAGACAAAATGATTGAAGGAATTAATTTGAAGAGAGTAAAGTGAACTACTCGCCACTTAGCAAGCTTGAAGTGGGAGTTTCTCAGTTCCACGACGAAAGTAACCTTTCGTCTCCCTGAGCGTTACTTAGGGGTGTTCCACCCCTAGATGGCCAACACATGGATGCTCTATTGGTACGGTTGATATTTTACGCAGGAACCGAATGGCTTGGTTTTCGCACTCTATTTTCTTCCTGCAATCTTCTATATCAAGTTATCAAAGAACTCCATATAGCTAGTTTATCAAAAGTTTTTGGCTATGCCAAACCGAAATTCATCTCCCACTTATCGTTGGGCTACGCCCTTCACACGCTTGAGGAAGGAGAATTCTTTCGGGGAATACGTTAAATTGTCAAATATGGTCCAAGTACAGGTGCAATCATGGAAAAATTAATTAATAAAAGCAATCTCAAGATTATTATTTTATTTTTTGCTAAAAACAAAATTTAAAGAAGAAGGAGAATTATTAATTGTATATGGATCAACGGTAAAAATTGAACAAGATATTAGGGGACCAATATCAATTTAGTTATTTTTTGTCGTACGTTTGCAAGTTTAGATTATAGAGAAGTTAGAAATGTTTCACCTGTTTATGTCTTTAATTGTTCAATACGAGAAAAAATGTGGAGGAATAATATGGAGTCAAAAATTCTTATTATTGATGATGATAAGGAGATTAGAAATCTAATCTCTGTTTATTTGGAAAATGAAGGTCTGAAAACTCAAAAGGCAGAAGATGCTTTGGAAGCTTTACAACTGTTAGAAGAAAAGGAATTTGATCTTATTATTTTAGATATTATGATGCCGAATATGGATGGTATTGAAGCTTGTATGAAGATTAGGGAAGATCGTAATATGCCTATCATTATGCTATCTGCAAAATCTGAGGATATAGACAAAATTCAGGGTCTAGCCTCTGGTGCAGACGATTATTTATCAAAGCCGTTTAACCCATTGGAATTAATCGCTAGGGTAAAATCTCAATTAAGAAGGTTTAAAAAATACAACACGTCAATAGAACATAATAAAAGCATTCTAGAAATTGGTGACTTAACCGTGAATTCCGATACTCGTCAAGTATGGGTAAGGGGAAAAGAAACTAGGCTAACTCCAAAAGAGTTTGATATTCTCGAACTACTTGTCCGTAACAAAGGGATTGTCCTGAGTGTAGCAAAAATATATGAAGCAGTTTGGAAAGAGGTTTTTTATAAATCAGACAATACCGTCATGGTGCATATTACAAAAATAAGAGACAAAATTGAAGAGGATTCTAAACATCCCATTTACATTAAAACTATTTGGGGAATTGGTTATAAAATATGAAGAATGTTAGTTTTAGAAATAGGATAATTATAAAACTTCTTGGTGCTGTTGCAGTTAGTTTTTTTGTTTCATTTGGTTTAACAATCCTTATTTTGCAATACGTCATAGATCCATTTTTTATAAAACACGAAGATTTTGGCATGTTTGAATTCAGATTCGCAATGTTGTTCTTATTCACGTTCGCAATCTTTAACTTTATAATAATTTTTTTGATATTGGTTCGAAAGAAAATAGCATATTTGAAGCTCATTTCTGATAATGTGAATGATATTGCCAATGGAAAACTGGGTTTAACTATTGGGATTAACGGGAAGGACGAATTAACCCAACTTGCTCAAAATATCAATTATATGTCCAAGAAATTGGAAAATACATTTGAACAGGAAAGACGATTAGAACGTACAAAAAATGAACTTATAACCAATGTATCTCATGACTTACGCACACCGTTAACATCTATTATTGGCTATATAGATCTATTAAAAAGAGGGCAATATAACAGTAAAATACAATTACAAGAATACCTTGAAACCACTTATTTAAAATCACAGAGACTGAAATATTTGATTGATGAACTGTTTGAATACACCCGTTTATCAGGTATAGATGCTAATTTAAACTTTAATGAAGTCGATTTATCAGGTTTGTTGGAGCAAATAGTTGGAGAATACATTCCTATATTCGAAAAAGAAAGTTTAAGCGTTCAAAAATCAATCACGGAAGAAACAATACCTATTTTCATGGATATTGAAAAAATGGTACGTGTATATGAAAATCTGTTTATGAATGCGATAAAGTACAGCATGAAACCATCTGAATTATCTGTATGTCTTGAATTAATGGATAACAAAGCAATTTTGAAAGTATCAAATAAAGTCGAGAAACCGCCTGTTAGCGATCCAAATAAATTGTTTGAAAGGTTTTTTAGGGGGGACAAGGCAAGAAAAGATGACCAGGGAAATGGTCTTGGGCTTGCTATCTCAAAAAGAATTGTTGAACTTCATCATGGTAATATATATGCAGAATATAAAGACGGCTGGATGTCCTTCATTGTTGAACATCCAATTAAATAGAATGGCTTATGGAATTATAGTTTCCATAAGCTTTTTTTTATAAAAACTTAAGAAATCTTAAGGATTTTACGGGGTGTTTCCTAACTTTCATAGTTTATCATGGGTGTATTCAAGGTGATGAGGTGATTGAAGAAGATAAAATGAAAGTTTTCATTGTAGCTTTAAGGTGGATGCAAGATGACTATTTTGTTAGTAGCAAATAAAAATAGTAGCTTATTGTAATGAAATAGAAAGAACAAACGTAGGAGGATATATATGATAAAACCAGTTGTAGATGTAAAAAACATTCAAAAATTGTACGGTAAAAAAGGTGAGAATCAATCACACGCGTTAAAAGGTGTATCATTTTCGATTCAAGAGGGAGAGTTTGTTGGTATTATGGGGCCTTCTGGTTCTGGTAAAACAACATTATTAAATGTAATTTCAACGTTAGATACAGCAACGGGCGGTATTGTTGAAATTGCAGGTACTGATATTACGAAAATGAAGCAAGGTGAGCTTTCTGATTTCCGTTCGCAAAAATTAGGATTCATTTTCCAAGACTTTAACTTATTAGAGAATTTATCTATATATGAAAATATCGCACTCCCACTTTCACTTCAAGGTGTCTCATCTCGTAATATTGGAAAGAAAGTAGAAAAAGTAGCTGATATGTTAAGCATTACATCAATACTTCAAAAGTATCCTTCTGAAGTATCTGGTGGACAAAAGCAACGTTCTGCTGCAGCACGTGCGTTAGTGCATGAACCTGCAATTATTTTAGGAGACGAGCCGACTGGAGCTCTAGATTCTAAAAATGCAACGAGTTTACTTGATGCCATGACAAGCTTAAATAAAGAGCAAGGTGTATCCATTATGATGGTTACGCATGATCCTTACAGCGCAAGTTACTGTCAGCGTATTTTATTCATTCAAGATGGTGAGTTATATAAAGAAATTCATCGCGGTGGTACCCGTGAAGAATTCTATAAAGAAATTTTAGACGTGCTTGCAAACTTAGGCACACAAAAAGCGTAAGGAAGGAAGTTCAATCATGTTATTTAAACTTTCTATGTCAGGCCTAAAAAGTAAGTTGCAAGATTACATTGTTTTACTTGTTGGTCTTATTGTCTCTATTTCAACTTTTTATATGTTTCAAACGCTAGCATCCAATAAAACGTTCCTTGAATCTAACTCTTCTATTAGGGATATTGTGTCTGTATTTAAAATTGGTTCCTTTTTGTTAGCGGTTATCACATTTTTCTATATTTTATATGCAAATTCTTTCTTATCAGCTCTTCGTCAAAAAGAATTTGGTATGTATATGATGTTAGGAGCAAAAAAACATAAAGTTACCTTACTTATGTTTATCGAAACAATCATATTAGGTGGCACATCTCTTTTGATAGGAATTACAATTGGTGTAGGACTTGCAGAAGGTATTGGTCAACTATTAATGAAACAACTCGAGTTTGCAGGCGAAGGTTATAAAGCATTTTATCTGCCATCTATAGCTATTACTTGCGTTTTCTTCTTTGCACTATTTGTATTATCAGCAATTATGAATAGTATTAAATTTTCTCGTATTTCTGTACTTCAACTTGTACATGCAGATGAACAAACAGAACGTGTTGCCATAAAAGGAAAAATGACCGTTGTAATTGCATTCCTTGGTATTCTTTTATTAGGTATTGGTTATGCATCATTGATTTATATGTCATATGCAAATTCTCTAATTGTTTTGGGGCTAATGGCCGTTGGATTAATTTCAGCAACTGTTGGTACTTACTTAATATTCGGATCACTTCTCCCAGTTATGATTAACAAGCTAAAGAGTAATAAAAAACATAGTGAAAAAGGCCTCAATGCTTTTACTTTTGCACAATTAAATTTCCGCATTAATGGTCTAACAAATGTGCTTGCAACAGTAGCAATCTTAGTGGCTCTTGGTGCTGGTGGAATTGCTTGTGGTATGGCATTTAAAAACAACATCCTAAACATGACAGATCAAAGAGAAATTTACGATTCAGTCATTCATAATCCAACAGCGGAAGAAAAGACAATTTTGGGTGGTATCTTATTTCAAGAAAAACTAGAATATCATTACAAAGTGGATGATAAGTATGTTTATTATCTTAAAGAAGATGTAGAGAAAAATCGCCCTTTCATACAAGGTATGAACATAGAGAAAGTTTCAGAGGAATTACCCATTGGTGCATTTTCAATAAAACGGGCTAAAGGAGAGACATATACAAAACAATGGATCCTGGCTTTCAGAACGATCCAGCCCAATTATCTATATCCTGATTATGAAATGAAAATTGTAGATCAAAACATATACGATGGGTTGAAGGGTAAAGAAAGTACTGTATTTATGGGGAAAACAAATGATTTTGGATCATACATAAAAGAATGGAAAAAACTTGATGAATTACAAATAGCAAAATATAAAAATGTGAAAGCGGAAGAATTGGACAGTAAGTATCAAGCATATATTATGGGTCATGATTTTGCCAGCGGACTAATGTTTATGGGTTTCTTCGTTGGAATTGCATTTTTAGCAATGATGGCAAGTTGCTTAATGTTTAAAGTTCTGTCGGGAGCATCAAAAGATGTAACACGTTATCAAATGCTTCATAAAATTGGTGTCCGCCGAGAATTATTAAAAAAATCAATTTATAAAGAGTTATTCTTCATATTCTTATTCCCAGCAATTGTGGGGATTACTCATATATTAGTTGGTATGAACATGTTTAGTCCTCTTGTAATCGATCCGTACGCTCGCATTTGGTTACCACTTGTTATTTTTGTAGTGATTTACTCGGTTTACTACTTGATTACAGTTCAATTATATAAAAGAATTGTACTTCCGAAAGAGAAGTAATAAGTATATAATTTTTAACTATAGATCGTTCAATATTTTCGACTTTATAATTTAAGAATTGGATAAGAAATACTTAAAAAGACCTAAAACTAATTGTTAATGTTTTGGGTCTTTTATATTTAAAAACGTTGATTTTATTTTAAAATTTCTAGTCTAAATAGTTTGGAGTTTCATGTCCTTGTACAACAAAAAAGGGATGTGAAAAGATATGATAGTAGGAACTTATTTTATAGTGTAAAATGCTAAATTATCTACAGATACATTGCATTTAGTAGCCATTTTCTTGTCCATATATATATCGAGACAAGAAAATGGCTACTTTGTTAAACGAAGACACCAAAGTGGTTACTTTGTAAAAATAGTATATACTAATTAAGTGTGAAGTTAAAAATTAATTTTATATTATTAACAAACATAGTTATGAAGCATCTATTTTCTTGACCCATTAGGAGGACATGAAGATCTATACCTATGTTAATTTCTTTCGTTCTTATGTTGATGGGCATAGGAGAGGATTTCACAAATATAAAATAATATTGACAATACAATATTACAAGTGTAATATTCAGTTACGGATTACAAATGTAATCTGAGGGAGGTATAATTTAAACTAATGAAAGAATTACCTAAAATTTCAGAAGCTGAGTTAGAAGTAATGAAAGCACTGTGGTCAAAATCTCCACAAACGGCAAATGAAGTGATTGAAGAGTTAGAGAAGAAAATGGATTGGAAACCTAAAACGATTCGAACAC
The DNA here is from genome assembly GCF_022095615.2 of Bacillus thuringiensis. Taxonomy (NCBI): domain Bacteria; kingdom Bacillati; phylum Bacillota; class Bacilli; order Caryophanales; family Bacillaceae; genus Bacillus; species Bacillus thuringiensis. Next base: position 276,477 of record NZ_CP155560.1, on the reverse strand, counting down.
TAATTAATCGATTAGTTCACAAAGAAGCAGTTGCTTACCATCAAGATAAAGGGCGTATGTACGCTTATTATCCTTTGGTTTCGCAAGATAGTTATTTGCAAGTAGAAACAAAATCTTTACTTAAACGCTTCTATGGTGCAGCATTTAAGCCCTTGCTAGTAAATTTCTTGAAAGAAGAAAAGCTGTCTTCAGAAGACATTAACGAGCTTAAACGTATCCTGGATGAGAAAACTGAGGAAAATCAGAGGAAGGATAGATCATAATGACAGAAATGTTAATTAATGTATATCTCCCTCATTTTTTCGATTGGTTGATAGAGACCTCTATTATGGCGAGTATATTAGTGGGCCTAATCCTATGTATTAAGGTCTTGTTTAGAAATAAGTTAACTCCACGTTGGCAATACATGCTATGGATCATATTAATAATAAGACTGGTATTACCTTGGTCGCCAGATAGTTCCTATAGTATCTATTCTGTTCTTACATACAAGAATGAGGATGCATTCATTTCTAGCCGAAACCCTGTAGCTATTTTTCTTTCAACAGAACGCATGCAAGAATTGAAAGGTATAGACGATACAAAGGTTCTCACAAAAGAAGATAATCATACCTCAAGTTCAACACAACCTAATCAGTCACACAAGACACAAACACACAATAATGAAAAGCAGGATGATGAGACGATTCCATTCTATACAATCTGTATATACATTTGGCTTACAGGCGTTATTTTTCTAAGCTTTGCTACTTTTATAATGAACAGGCGTTTACTCCTTTACATACAAAAACAACCTGTTATTAAAGATGAGAAGATTGTCCAGATTTTCGAAAAGTGTAAGCAATCTATGTCTGTTCAACGAGATATCCCTTTACTTGTATCTGGAAAGGTTTCCAGTCCAACAGTGTTCGGATTTTTTCGGCCAAAGTTGTTATTGTCAACTGTACATATGAAAATATTAGATGAATATCAGTTACGCTATATTTTTCATCATGAATTAGCTCACATCAAACGAAGAGATGTTGGTGTGAATTGGATTATGCATGGCTTACTAATTTTAAATTGGTTTAATCCCATTCTATGGTATGCCTACTCATGTATGCGGGAAGATCAAGAATTAGCATGCGATGCATTAGCCCTTACATATATAGATTCAGAGGAACAAATTGCGTATGGACATACTATTATTAGTCTTTTGGAACATTACTCAAGTAATTATAAAGTACCGAGTATGGCCAATTTCAGTAAAAACAAAAGGATGTTAAAAAGGAGAATTTTAATGATTAAAAAATTCCAAAAAAAATCGTATCGTTGGTCTGCACTAGGGGCTATAGCAGTTATTGCTGTATCATCTGTATCCTTATTAAATGCCCGTGCTGATATGTCAACTAATCCTGAGAAAAAACAAATAGAAGTGAAAAATAATATGAAAGAATTAAAAACACAACCTGATATTCCTATACAGCAAATTGTAGAAAAAATGATTGGTACAAAAGAACAAGCAGAATCAGAATTTTTAATTACCGAAGGAGAGTACAATATTTTCCTTACAGAACTTGAAGTGGCGCGAAACCTGTTTACGAAAGAAGAATTTAAACGGTTTATTGAATTAGAAACAGAGTCATATACTTTGAGTAAAAAAATAAGGTTAGTGGGGAATCCTGACAAATTAGCTCCAGAGGAACAGAACAAATTTAAGGATAATGAAAAAGAAATTGAACCATTTAGAAGGAAAATTTATTCGGATTTTAGATTAACTAAAAAGGAAGCACAGAAGTATCTTGATTTTCAAATTAAGACACCACCTGTTGCAGTAAATGGGTTTAAACTAGCTGGTGAAGAAGTTCAAACTTCGTTGTTTCCTGGTAGGAAGAATCCCGTTATTGTTTCTGAATATCACAGAGGAGATTCATTGTCTTGGTATGTTGTGAATCAATCTGTAGTTAGAGATAAAGAAGAAAACCCATTTTACGGGATAATGGAAGAGAGTGAAAAAATAACAAATTATAAATTAGAAGGTGCAAACCTTACTTTTGCAGAATCGTCTGAAAGTATAACGAAGTATATGGAAGCAATTGTGCCTGCAAAAGGAAAGAATAGCACTTATCAAGTCATAATACTTGCAAATGATGTTAGTAAAGAAGAATTAGAGAAAGTTATGCTGTCATATATAAAATAAAAAATAGAGTCTGAGGATCCTGTTCCTGAGGCTCTATTTTTTTGTTTAAACGAAACCTTTAAGTGAAAAGAGAAATTAGTATAGTCTACATAATGAGAAAGTAAGATGAAATTTACTTTTGTTAGCTTGATTGAGGCGGAAAAGTATTATATAAAAAATAAAAATTTAATACATCATTTGAATCAAGGTAGACATATTGTATGGAGAACAGGAGGGAGTATGATTCAAAAGAAGTAATAGCAGAATACATCACCAATGCCCCTGTTAGCAACTGAAATTGTTGTATATTAAATTTGATTAAGTAATTCTTATAGTAGTGGTCCTCACATACTCATCCAGCTGAAAAATTGTATACATAAAACAGAAAACATCCTTTCTCTATATTTCTACAAGAAGAATAACGCTTTCTATGAATTATGGGTATAAAATTATCTTAGGTTAATAGTAATGTGACGCTTCTCCTCTATAAACAAAGACGAAGTTTTCAAGCAGACTCCATCTTTTCGGCGTACAATGAATTAGAACAATTATTAGTAACTGACTAAAATTTAACTTTGTAACTGAACGTTCCATTTCTTATAAAAATAAAATAATTGAAAGAGCACTATAGCAACAGAAACAAACGTAATAAGCAAAAAAGTAGTTAATTCTAATTGTACAGAAGATAATATAAATAAAGCTAAAGCAACTAAAGGAATTGAAAAAACGGAATTATAAAATCGTTTTTTATGTATTGAATTATACTTACTAGTTTCATACCTATTATTAACCACTAATAAATCACCTCAATACCTTAGTTATATGTAAATTTATTGTAAAAATGGTAAGGGAATTGATATAAATATATTATCATACAATCCCTAGTGCTGTCTGAAAATTACGATTGTTTATACTTTGAAAGAATATTAAATTCTTTTTATTGATACCTAAAAATATTTAAAACAATATATTGGGTTCTGTTACAAAGATTCTCAAAAAACGTTAAACTCTAGAAAAAAGATCATGAGGAGAATACTGCGTAGGATATTATTTTCGGGATTTTTGGTTTAATAACTGAAAACTTAAGCTCTACAAACGAGAAAGTTTGGTGATTTGTCAACCATTCTCGTTTACTATCAATTAATATAAAATCTTAAGTTGATGAATTAAGGGTACAGCCACATGCCCATCAAGCTAATATTTTGAATACCCCATCACCATCAAGCTAAGGGTATCATGACGGTATATCGAGTGTATTTTTGGGGGATTTCTACGACTACACTAAAAATGTGCATAACAAATAAACCTACGAAAAGGTGTTTTGAAAAATATTATGCGACTTTGAAACTCTTTAACAACGTACACTCATACATAACGCCGAGGATATCAAAGACTGTTTTCTTTTCGTAACGATGAGATTTCCGTCCGTTTTTCTCTAAAAGGTTAAACAGACGTAGGAAAATCTTTGATAATTCTTGGGTGCCCCTTTGTAATTCTTGGTAAAACAATAGATAATAATTCTTTATCAGATGAGGATTCGGAGTTAATTTCCATTTTAAGAGAAAGACGTTCTAGATCCACAGCAAGTGAAAAGAAAAAAATTAGTTTAAAGGATTTATCTTTATTAAGTTGGGCGGGGGATGGAGTTGTAGGACCGGATAGATTCTTTAGAACTGCGCCTTCTGCAGGGGCTTTGTATCCTTGTGAATTATATATGTTAAGTCTAAATACTGAACTGGAGCAAGGATTATATCACTATAGACCAAGTATACATAATCTAGAAGTTTTAAAGGTAACTGATATTAATTTAGATTAATTGTTTTTATCTAATGCTGGATTAGAAAGTGTATCAGCTATTTTTGTTATGACATCTGTATATGATAGAGCCTATTTTAAATATGGTGAGAGGTCTTTTAGATTTGCTTTATTAGAGGCTGGAGCAATGGCACAAAACATTGGTTTGGTATCTACTAAGTTGGGGTATCATGCTACACCTCATAGAGGGGCATCTGATATTGATTTAGAAAAATTTATTGGTATAGACGGCAAAACGGAATCAATCGTTCATATTGTAGCTATCAATAATTAAAGAGGTTTTAGACATGCATTATAATGTAAAATATAAACAACGTATGGGAGAAATTATAATTTTACCAGAATCTGAAGAAGACGATTATATAAAGTTTTATTTATTAACGGGAACTAGGGAAGATGAAGTAGTAGGGTTAGCCCACTTATATGAACATTTATTAGTAGATCAGGTAGAGGAGAAATACTCGACCGGGATATATGCATACACTAATAGAGATGTTATTTGTATTAAAATTATGCCTGATAAAGACAATTGCGCTGTATTAAAGTACTTGTTACAAATTACAACTGATGCTGTATTTGACATTTTAAATAAGAGTTATTTAAAACATACACAAAGTTTAATTGGACAAGAACTAGCATTAAAAAGTGCTAATATGAGCTACTATCTTCAAGATTCTCCATATGAAGCATTGTGGGATAGAAATGGGCTAGGAAAAGAGATGGACCATCCAAATGTTGATATTAGATGGGATATATTTAATTCTTATATAAATCGAAATAAAGCAAGCCAATTTTCAATTTTATTATCCCAGAAACAGTTGAATCACTTAAAAGACATATTTTCTCATATCGAAGTGGGAGAAAATGAAAATGTAGTTTTTAATAAAGATTCTTCCTGTAGCTACCTCCCAAAAGTAATTGATAAAAAACTGGGGAGTAACTTACCTACTAATTCAATGGTAAAAATTATGGGATATGGTCTGTATTTAAAAGGGTTTGAAGATAAAGATTTATATTATATTACTTTAATTTCAAGAATCATAAATAAAAAAATTCAAGTTTTGAGAAAATATAGTTGCTATCTAGCAATGTGTTACCCTATATTCCATAGAAATGAAGTTTCATTTTTTATAATGTACAGTTCTACAAGGAATCAAATGGATCAAGTAGATCAAAAAATAAAAAACATATTACAAGAGAATGTTACTGAAATGGATGTTGCTGAAATAAGTAATAATCTTAATAGCTTAAATGATAAGAAAGTACAAGAAATTCGTGAAGAAATGGCAGCTCTTTATTAAAACAGCTTATTTTTGAACGAATTTTCTTCCAAAACGGACATTAATCAAATAAATAATATATTAGGTATAATTAATTCCGAAACTATGGGAGAAGTAATATTTTCATAATAATTATTGTTGACTATAAATGGTAAATAAAAACAATATATAATTAAAAAATCGTTTTAAATAGATGTTTATGTAATATAAATATGCAATTATACATAATGTGGATATTATCGTTGTTTTTACTTAATCTTAATATTATAATAAATAAAGAATTAAACAACTACACAGGAGGAAATACAACATGAAAGAAATTATTGGAACTGAAAACTTAAAAAAATTAGATGAAAAAGAACTTCTTGAAATCGCTGGTGGCGGTAAGCCTTATGAGTACTCTGGTTCTATTATTGTAGGTGGAGCTATTCTAGTTGGTGCTGGAGTATTAGGTATCTTAAACGGCAAATCTAAATAAGAGCTGTGAATAATTAAAAATTGATATTCAAATAATAGCTTCCTAAGATTTGATAAAAATCAAATTTTAGGGGCTATTATTTATTATAGGAGATAAAAAATTGATGTTTGGATTTAGAAAAATAAAATATATTCAACAACATGATTTAAGAGATTGTGGTCCAGCCTGTATTGCAGCTATTTGTCACTATTATAAATCACCAGTTTCAATTTCAAAGATAAGAACATTAGCATGTACAAACCAGGAGGGAACTACATTAAAAGGTCTATTAAACACGTTTAAAGATTTGGGGTTTGAGACTGAAGCTTTCCGTGGTACTAAAGAATCTTTAAAAGAAATTCCTTTACCTGCTATTGCACATATTATTACTCCAGAAGGATTATTACATTTTGTGGTATTGTATAAAGTCTCAAATAAACATATTTCTATTATGGATCCTAGTGCAGGACTTAAAAAATATAGTTATGAAGAATTTTACAAATTATGGACGGGTATACTAGTGTTGGCGATTCCAAAAGAAATTCAATCCCATAGTTCGACATATCCTTCATTAAAAAGTCATTTATTCCAATTCATTTTAGCTAACAAAAGAATCCTAAGTTATATATTTATTTTATCTATACTATTTAATGCGATAGGTATCTTAGGAGCTTTTTATTACAGTTATTTAATTGACGTTATATTACCTCAATACTTAACGGATACATTGGGGATTGTATCCATTTCGGTAATTATATTATACATTTTAAGAGTATTTATTAATTACTCTAGAACGTTGCTGTTATTAACATTAAGTAAAAATATGGATATTGAACTAATGCTTGGTTACTACAATCATGTAATAAAATTACCAATCATATTTTTTGAAACAAGACGAGTTGGGGAAATTATATCTAGATTTTTAGACGCTTGTAAAATTAGGGAAGCAGTATCAAATGCAGCAGTTACTTTATTAATTGATACTATAATGCTTATTATTGGGACATATTTATTATATTTACAAAATAAACAGCTATTTTTAATTACATTATTATTTATTCCTGTATATGTACTAATCATATTTTGCTTTCAAAAGCCATATGAACGGTTGAATAAAAAAGAAATGCAAAACGCAGCTTCATTAAATTCTTATTTAGTAGAATCCTTAAAAGGAATTTTAACCATAAAATCTTATGTAGCTGAAAATATAGTACGTACAAATGTAAAAGAGAAATTTTTAGATTTGTGGATAATTGTTCTAAAAAAAGGGGAAATTATCGGATTACAAGATTCAATAAAACAAGGGGTTCAATTAATTGGAGGCGTTCTTATCTTATGGATTGGCGGACATGAAGTTTTAAAAGGGAATATGACTATAGGTCAGTTAATTACATATAATGCACTGTTGTTATATTTCTTACAGCCCATTGAAAATTTAGTTCGTTTACAACCTAGCATTCAAAGTGCATTAGTTGCTTGGGAACGTGTCCAAGAAATCTTAGAATTAGAGCCTGAATGTAACAAAAATATACAAAAGCGCTCGTTGGATGAGATAAACGTTATTAAAGCCAAAAATATTTCTTTTGGATATGGATTTCAAAATAATATCTTAAAAGACGTTTCTTTTGAAATAAAAAAAGGGCAACATATTGGCTTCGTCGGTGAGAGTGGGTCTGGAAAAACCACCATAGCTAAAATTCTTTTAAAATACTATAAGTTTCAAGAAGGTGAAATTTTATTTAATGACATATCATGTAATAAAATAAATGAAAAAGATTTAAGAAAAAAAGTTATTTTTCTCTCCCAAGAATCTTTCTTTTTTGAAGGAACTGTATATGAAAATATTTGTTTTGGTTTGGATTATAAACCAACATTAGAACAAGTAATTACTATAGCTGAAATGATGAATGCTCATAAATTTATTAATAGTATGCCTCTAAAATATCAAACAATAATAGAAGAAGATGCTTCAAACTTATCAGCTGGACAAAAACAAAGACTTTCCTTAATAAGGGCTATATTAATGGATCCAGAAATGTTAATTTTAGATGAAGCTACAAGTAATTTAGATTCAAAAACAGAACAAAACATCTTATTATCATTACAAGATTTAAAAGAAAAAGGATTAACTATTATTTCTATTGCCCATAGATTATCAACAATAAAAAAATGTGACCGAATTTATGTTTTAAATAATGGCCAAGTTTTAGAACAAGGAACACATGCAGAATTAATCCAACATAATCAAGAATATCAAAAATTATGGAGAAACCAATTTCTAAATGAAGAGGAAAATAATAATTTTATAAGTATATAATTAGGTTACCGCCCCATCTCTATCAAGTTAAGAAGAAACGCTTCTCCAAAACGATAAAAATGAACTTCAATGCTATAAAAATACAAAATTTTTGTTTAGGGGATACTTTAAAATCTTAGGTTGATAGCGATGGGATGGGACCCTTATAAAAAAAGACACCCAAAGGTGCCTTTTCCAATAGTTTTTAGCAGAAGCAACTGCATCCGATAATGATTAATAGAATAAATAATACAACTAGTAAAGCAAATCCTCCTGCAAAACCACAGCCTTCGCCGCAACTACCACCATATCGTTCCTCCTTTTAGATCAGAGGGTAAAACTAGGATTCATTCCATGCATTTAATGGGTTCACTTTACCTTATGTTTTGAAGAATTAATTGAGCAGGTCCTTTAGAAAATAAAGAAAAGACACCATAAGGTGCCTTCCTCAGACTTGAACCACTTTAATTTTAATACTATGTATTGGACTCCCATCCAAATATTAATCAAGCTACTATTACCATTATTTATATAAGTTTACATATTAAGTTATATGTTCTGTTGTAAAATTATAGTTATTTTGTATTTCACTAAAAAAACCAATATTTGTAACAAAACTATTAACTTTATCAAGGGGGAGTTTCTAATGGCAATAGAAGCGTGTAAATCTTGTGGATCTCTAAATTTTAAAGAAGGGGTGCTGGGGTGAATGTAATCGCATGGTTAATCGTTGCATGTGAAATAGGGTTTTGGGTTGTTATCACTTTAGGTCTATTCACACGATATATCCTTAAAAGAAATAAATTAGGATTGTTTTTTCTTGCCTTGACACCTGTCATTGATTTAATTTTATTGGTTGCTACGGGTATAGACTTGTATCGTGGTGCGACTGCTACCAAAGTGCATGCAATTGCTGCTGTGTATATTGGAATCTCTATCGCATATGGTAAAAGTATGATTGAATGGGCTGATATACGCTTTCAATATTATGTGATGAAAAAAGGATCGAAACCAGTTAAAAGATTTGGCATCGATTATGCGAAACACTACTTTAAAAGTTGGGGACAACATGTGCTTGCCTTTCTAATAGGTGCTGGAATTTTATTCGTCCTAATCTATTTAATTAACGATTTTTCCCGAACAGAAGTGTTGGCTGGGTTTCTAAAATTATGGACACTTGTGTTAGGTATTGATTTTGTGATTGCCCTAAGCAATTTTATTTGGCCAAAAAGGGCAAAGGGGTAACAATTTAAAATATCGCAAATTGAGAAAAAGACATTTTCAAATTCCTCCTTCTTTTTTTCACTATAATAAAAAAAGAAAAAGGAAAACATCGAACTTTCTTACAAACATTCGTGCATTCTTACAGTTTTGTCATTTTTATAAAGAAATCTTGTAATTGCCTAACAGCCGCTAACGAAAATTATGTAAATAAGCTATCCATATGGATGGCTTATTTTATTTTTGGTTAACTTTTTCCAAAATGCTGGTGATACCAAAACGTCAACAAGTAAAAATTTTATATTACTCTTAGAACGTGCTTTTTGGGTATTTCTGAATTCTTAGTTTGATAGGAATACGTCACTAGCCTATATATTAAAAATAGAGGCTTAAAAACGGTTTTTGTCGATTTAAAAGCTTAACAATATTGTTTAATTTTCTGAAGAAAGTAAGAATCATCAATATAATAGGTAGTTCTTACTTTTTTTTACATACATATTATTAACATTATAGTATAAAAATTCTTGCACGGAGAGTGAGGTTTTTATATGCAATATGATGAAAATATAAGTTTAACAGGACGTATTGTGTCACCTGGTGAAGCACAATATGATTCAGCACGTCAATCGTTTAACACATTTTTTAATAGATTCCCTTTTGTTATAGTCTTTGCACAAAATACTCAAGACGTTGTGAATGCAGTACGATGGTCATTACATAATAATGTACCTATCCGAGTACGTTCAGGAGGTCACAATTATGAAGGCTTGTCAGTTTTAGATGGTGGTATAGTAATTGATGTCAGTGAGATAAATCAAATAAAAATAGATCCAACATCAAAAACTGTTATAGTAGGAGCTGGTTGTAAAAATCTCCAGTTAGCTGAGATTCTTGGGAAAGAAGGATTAGCTATTCCTAATGGGGTCTGTCCTAAACCAGCTATCGCAGGAATAGCTTTAGGTGGCGGTCAAGGTATCCTTTCTCGACCATTAGGACTACTACTTGATCATGTAGTAGAAATAGAAATGGTTGATGCAAATGGCTGTGTATTGCAGATTAATGATCAGGAGCATCCTGATCTATTTTGGGCTTTACGTGGTGGAGGCGGAAGTTTCGGTATTTGTACATCTTTTCGCTTTCGTACTCATGAAATTAAGACTGTTGGTTTTGCTGAAGTTAGTTGGGGGCACCAAGATTTAAAAGCCGTTATACAGGAATGGCAAAAGTATACTCTACCTACTTCTGATAAACGCTTTACTCCTACATTATTATTGTCGTCAGAAAAGACATCTCCATTGTAGATGCATGGGATTTTTCATGGGTCAGTTAAAGACTTACAGAAATTGATACAACCACTTCTCCAAATTGGATCACCTATAAAGGTAGACATAAAAGAACTGTCTTATTTAGAAGCTATAACATTAATATCCAATCATCAGCCTGCAAATCCTTTTCCATTTAAAAGCGTAGCACCTTTTATAGACTCTTTATTGCCTGAAGAAGGTATTGCTAAGATTGAACAATTTATGAGTCAAGCTCCACCTAATGCCACTGTTTCCATGTTTTTTCAGGGCTTAGGTGGGACTGTTTCTGAAGTACCCGAGGAAGATACTGCTTATTTTTATCGAAAAGCTCTAGTGAATATTGTGTTATTTTCCACGTGGGACAAACCTGAGGGAGCTGCACAAGGGATTCGCTGGGTAGAAGATTTTCGTCAAGCATTGATTCCTTTTACGAAAGGTGTCTACGTTAACACACCAGATCTTTCAATGAAAGATTGGTCAGATTTATATTATGGTGAAAACTTCAAAAAATTGACTCAAGTAAAAGCTAAATACGATCCAGAAGATTTTTTTAATTTTCCACAAAGCATTCCACCTGTATATAGAAAATAGAATTCCTTTGCCGGTCTTAAATTTTGCAATTCAAAAAAACAACTTTCTAGTCTATGAAGTATTCAGTTTTATGTCTTTTTTCAAAATTCTATCCTATTACACAAGATTGATTTAGTTATATAAAACTGTATCTTAAACTTTTTTGTCTAAATAGTTTGTCATTCCTCGTCCTTGTTGTAGAAAGACGTGAAAGTAGGAACTAATTTTATAGTTTAAAATGCTGAATTTCCGACGGAGACAACAAAGTGGATATTTCTTCAAATGTCTTCATCATGCATGGAAATCCTTTTTTAATAAATAGTTTCTATTGAAATGACTATGAATCCATGCGTTTTTAAATAGTGCTGCTGTTACACCGTAACCAGTTTCCACTAATTACATAAGTCTTATCGTTTTTGCACTAGAACCGATACCACTACATTTTTCTGCCTCTTTGGTAAAGTGCCGGATAATCCTTACTTATACCATCGTGATTTCTGATAAATTACATGTAGAGGTATCACTCAATATAACAAAAATGTAATGTTAATGAAATGTAATTCCACCGATACTAGTAATGAAATTATATAAAATGAAGGGGAGTTAAATAATTTTTATAATGAAAAAGGAGAAGTATTAATGCGAAATATATTAAGTGTAGAAAAAATTGAAAAATATTATGGTAATAAAGATAACGTAACAAAGGCTATAGATAATATTAGTTTTAAGGTAGATGAGGGAGAATTCGTTGGGATAATGGGGCCCTCAGGAAGTGGCAAAACTACATTACTTAACTGTATATCAACGATTGATCATGTTACGACGGGGAAAATAATAATCAATAATAGTGACATTACTCGGTTAAAATCAAAGTCACTAGATAAGTTTAGAAAAAATGAATTAGGGTTTGTATTTCAGGACTTTAATTTATTAGATACTCTTACTGCTTATGAAAATATTGCCCTAGCGTTAACTATAAAAGGTGAGGAAAGTTCAAAAATTGATGGCAAAATACAAGCAGTTGCAAAATATTTAGACATTGAACAAGTATTAAGCAAATACCCTTATCAAATATCGGGCGGACAAAAACAAAGGGTTGCTTCGGCAAGAGCTATCGTAACAGATCCATCTTTGGTACTTGCAGATGAACCAACAGGATCGCTAGATTCTAAATCAGCTAGATTATTACTCGAAAGATTTGAAAGTCTTAATAAGGATTTAAAGGCTACCATACTTATGGTTACTCATGATGCATTTACAGCAAGCTATGCTCGTAGAATTCTTTTTATTAATGATGGCAAAATATTTATCGAGTTGGTAAGAGGAAATGATTCCAGAAAAGAATTCTTTACTAAAATTATTGAAGTTATAACCCTTCTTGGAGGTGACGATAATAATGTACTCTAAGCTTGCTATTGGGAATGTAAAGAAAAGTATTAAAGATTATGCAATATATTTCTTAACACTAACACTGGCTGTTTGTATATTTTATAGCTTTAACTCCATAGAATCACAAAAGGCACTTATGGAAATTAGCGCTTCAGATAAAAAGTATGTGCCTACAGTAATGAACGCTATCTCAAATGTGTCAGTATTTGTATCCGTAATATTAGGTAGTTTAATATTGTATGCAAATAATTTCTTAATTAAAAAACGTAAAAAAGAATTAGGAATATACATGACTTTAGGTATGGGAAGAAGAAACATATCCAGAATATTAGTAACAGAGACATTTCTAGTTGGCGTTATATCTTTAGTGAGTGGACTTATAATAGGTATTGGAGTATCACAGGGATTATCTACATTTGCATTAAAGTTATATGAATTGCCCATCAATAAATATAAATTTACAATTTCAACAGGTGCTATAGGTAAAAGCGTATTCTACTTTGGAATCATGTTTTTGCTTGTTATGTTATGTAATGTATATGTTGTTTCTAAATACAAAATAATTGATTTGTTAACAGCAGGTAGAAAAAACGAAGATGTAAAATTTATAAATCCTCTTATCTATGTAATCTCATTTATAATGTGTGTAGCATCACTTGGATATGCATATGTGACTGTACTAAAAATTGGATTGAATTATCAAAATCCTATGCTCGTGGTATCAATCCTTCTTGGCATATTAGGTACATTTCTGTTTTTCTTTAGTTTATCTGGATTTATATTATATGTTGTAAAGAAGAATAAAAAAGTCTATTTTAAAGGATTAAATATATTTATCATCAAACAAATAAATAGTAAGGTTAATACAAATTTTATATTCATGTCTGTAATCTGTTTAATGTTATTTCTTACAATGGTGGCCTTATCTACAGGAATCAGCTTTAACAGAATGATGGACGCAACAATAAAAGAAGAAACACCATTTGATGCCAGTATTACGTTGATGAATAGGGATAAAAGTTACACAATAGAAGACGTATTAAATACATCAAATTTTAAACTAAGTAATAATGAAAAATATGTATCTTATAATGTATATTCAGCAAAGATGGAAGTGGGGGACGTTGTACCAGAAGTAACTAAAAATGCTAAGAATATCGTTGTGGATTTCATTAAAGTATCTGATTATAATAAAATTTTAAATCTCAAAGGTGAAAAGAAAATTACTTTAAATAACAATGAAATTTTACTTTTATCAAATGAAAGCCGGTTGGTTAATTCGATAAATGAAAGATTAAAAAATAGCAATAAGGTGAATATTAAAGAAAAAGAATATCTGGTAAAACACGCTAAAGTTATACAAGAGAATCTTTACACTTCTGATGTGCCACTTAATTTCTTCGCAATCGTTATAAATGATGAGTTTTTATCAGGCTACAAAATTGGTACATCCGTACTTAATGTAAATTATGTAGATGGAAATAGAGAAGAATATAATAAAAAATATGATAACGTTGCAAGGGGCTTTTATGACGAAAATGGCCCGAAATTAAATATTGCATATATATCAGGCAAATCAAAGGATGAAGTTCGTGCAGAAAGTAAGGGATTGAAAACCATCATACTGTTTATTGGGATATATATAGGTATTGTATTTTTAATAACGAGTATGGCTGTATTAGCTCTTCAACAATTATCAGAAGCCAGTGATAGCATAGATCGATATAAATCTTTGAAAAGAATTGGTTCAAACAGAACCATGATTGACAGAACGATTTTTATTCAAACTTTCGTATACTTTAGTCTACCAGTTACTCTTGCCCTAATTCATTCTATAGTTGGAATTTATGTAATCAATAATTTTATTAACGCAATTCAACCAACAGACATTACTTTACCAGCATTGATGACTGGCTTAGTCTTTCTTGTAGTTTATGTAGGATATTTCTACACGACATATGTCGGGTATAAAAATATTGTAAAAAGTAATACTTGATTTTATAATGCGCATTAAGGCTATTACACCTTGTTTCTCAAGATGTAATAGCCTTATAGTCTGTATAGGGAGGGAAAAATCATGAAAAAAATCATTCTGATTGAAGATGATGAAATCATTAGAGAAGAATTACAAAAATTTTTTATAAAGTATGGATATGAAGTACAGGCTCCTACAGATTTTAATCATATTATCGAATATATAGAAAGTGAGAATGCAGACCTTATATTACTAGACATAAATCTTCCTGTGTTCGATGGCTATTATATATGCAGAGAAATACGTAAAACTTCAGATGTTCCAATCTTCATGGTTACAAGTAGAGATAGTGATGTAGATGAACTAATAAGCATGAATTTAGGAGCTGATGATTTTATAACAAAGCCTTATAATACAGAAATACTATTAGCAAGAGTAACAAACATTTTAAGAAGAACATCTGGAGATTTCAAGATGAATCATATCTTAATTTATAGGGATTTTAATTTAAATCTTTCAAATGCAACAGTTACTTATCAAGACAAGTCTGTAGAGTTAACTAAAAATGAAGTTAAGATACTTTCATGCTTAATAAATAATCGCGGAAATATTGTAAAAAGAGATTCACTCATTGAAACCTTATGGAAGTCTGATTATTTTGTGGATGATAGCACCTTAACTGTTAATATAAATAGATTAAGAAAAAAGCTTGAAGAGATAGGTATAGAAAATCCAATTGCAACAAGAAGAAGCTTAGGGTATATAATGCCATGAATATAGGTGAATTTATTAAAGATAAAATAGTAATAATACTATCAAATGTACTGGTATATATCATATTAGCAGGTATATTGCTGACTGCACATGTTCCATTCATTATCATATTCTTTGTCTTTTGTATTTGGTTTTTTCCGTTGATTTCATATATGGCTATAGAATTTATAAGATGTAAAATTTATTATAATGAGATTAACGGCATATTAGAAAACTTGGAGAAAAAATACTTACTTCCAGAGGTAGTAAAGGAAGCAAACTTTATACATGGGGAAAAGCTTAACGCTATATTGAAAGAAGTAAGTAGAGATATGCATGAAAATGTAAAGTACTATAGAGATATGCAATTGGATTACAGAGAATATATAGAGACATGGGTGCATGAAATTAAGACACCAATATCTTCTGCAAAGCTTATAATTGAAAATAATCAAAATGAAGTCACGAATAAAATTGACTCTCAAATGGATCGGATTGAGGGATTTGTTGAACAGGTTCTGTATTATTCTCGAAGCTCTAACGTGAATAAAGACTATATGATAAAGCCAATCAATCTTGATAATGTAGTAAGGAATGTAATTAAAAGAAACTATAGGGATTTTATTCATAAGAGGATAAAATTAGATATACAGGATATTGATGAGATCGTATACAGTGATGGAAAATGGATTGAATTTATTATTAATCAAATAATAGGAAATTCTATAAAGTACTCAAATAACAAAGAACAAATGATACGTATATCCTCAACTAAGAAAACTAACTCAGTAATACTAACTATAGAGGATAATGGAGTAGGAATAGTAACTAAAGATATAAAGAGAGTTTTTGAGAAAGGATTTACTGGAGAGAATGGAAGAAGATTTAGCAAAAGTACAGGAATGGGCTTGTATCTATGCGAAAAACTGTGTTCAAAATTAGGATTGAAAATAGGCATTGAATCTGAAATGAATAAAGGAACTAGAGTTACATTAATATTTCCTTTATCAGGTATGGTAACTTTGGAGTCTTATTTATAAAAGAAATGCTACACCTTTCCACAATAAAAGGGGTAGCACCACATCGCCATCAAGCAAAGGGTACCAAGAGGGTATATGTGAGTGTATTTTTTGCGGATTTTTACGATTACACTAAAAATGTGCATAACAAAAAAGCCTATCAAATTAATGTAAATATCAATGATTTTATATAATCGCTTTAATATACAAAGATGATTACTAATGAAAATAATTACTTATCTTTTAGCTATATTAACTCTAATTATTATGATTGCTACCATTATTTTTGAAATGAATTTACCGTATAAATTAAATCACTGGTTAAGTATTCTATTAGCTCCGTTTGTTATTATGTTAGGTTTCTATAGTAATAAAAAGTCTATTTTAATAAATAAATTATAAGAAAAATATAAAAAGATTTCATCATACCGGATGAAATCTTTTTATATTTTTTCTCACTAAAATCTCCTATTTCCATCAAGGTAAGAAATTTGTAGTGACATAAAACGAAATAATGAGCTAAATTCTTATAAATCACTAGCCTTAGAGAAGTAATTTTTTCGTTCTGGGGCATTTATTTTTCTTAAGTTGATGGATGTGTGGCGAGATTTTATCATAACCGTTAGACCGATTAACGCTACAATCAGTGCCTGTGCCAAAGACTTTGCATCTGTGTTGACTTCCAGCTCACCTGATTGGATTCCTCGTTCGATCGTCTCCTGAAAAATGATGAGGGAAGGAATGAACAGTCAGTTCACTCCTTTATTTTATTATTCCTTACTGAAACTTTCCAGGAACTTTCTGGCCAATGTGGACATGTAACGGTCCTTAATCCAGATTGCCGCGATCCTGGTCTGGAGAGAAGGACTGTCGATTTCCTTATAGATCAGACTACTGTTGTTCGCCAGTTCAAACGCGGATTTCGGGATAATTCCGATTCCGAGGCCGGCATTGGCCCATAGTAGGGTGGTACGTGCATCATCATTTTTACAAAATAGGTTTGGTTCGAAGCCTGCTTTCTGACAAGTCTCGCGAATCAGCTGTTCGAATCGGCGGTAAATGACCAGAGGGCGCTCGTGCAGCTCTTCGATTCGGATTTTATGCCGCCCGCTGCTCCAATCCAGCTCCGGGTTCATCACGGCGATCATTGGTTCGTTTTCCGCACATTTGTATCCCATCCCCGCATTATGAAAGGGAGTTCTGACGATTCCCAGTTCGATGACCCCACTCTGTAGCAATTCAATGACCCTGAACGTGTTTCCCTCATGGATTTCAAATTTGATCCCGGTGTAAGCTTTGTGAAATTCGGATAATCTATCCTTTAATAACGTTGCACCAGAGGAGGAAACCGTTCCAATTGCTAATGTTCCCTTCAATCCTTTGGCAAAGTCACTGACCTCTCTTGACGTAGAATCTGTTAAATCTACAATTTGCTGCGCTCTGCGGCGCAGAATCTCCCCGGCGTCCGTGAGCCGGATACTACGTGCACCGCGCTCTACTAGCTTCACGCCAAGTTCCTCCTCCAATAGTTTAAGCTGCTGGCTGAGAGGGGGTTGAGCCATTTGCAGTTTTCTGGCGGCCGAGGTAATCTGGCCTTCCTCCGCAATCGTCAGGAAATATTTCAATTGCCTAATGTCCATAAGGTTCTCCTTTTGAATTACCATATTAATTTCATATAGATTAGATACTAATCAAATATTATTAATATGGAAGATGTTATGTTATTTTTTAATCATATCCGGTAAATAAATTTCGTCAAACCTTTTGTATTGCATTAAATTGAATGTTTTAGTCCAAGTTCGGAATGTTCGCTTTTTAGCACTGAGAAGTTTGTATGAATTTAGGTTGTGAGGAGCGGAGTGTACGTAGTTTGTACGTGAGCGCCGGAATACCCAAGTGAATTCAAGATTCGATATCGAAATTACTTCATGAGTTACTTCATATTCAAAGCGACCTTTATAACAATTATGATGGGGATGATACTTTGTTTAAGCTCACAACATTTTTAAAACCTTACAAGATGGAAAGTATTCTTGGCCCTTTCTTTAAGTTGGTGGAAGCAATTCTCGAACTTTTTCTTCCGACAATTGTGGCCCTGATTGTGAACCATGGGATAGGCAGGCATGATATCGCTTATGTATGGAAGATGGGTGGTTTAATGGTCGTCATGTCGATACTGGGCTTCGGCAGCTCGCTAATCTGTCAATATTATGCGGCCCGGGCATCACAGGGGTTCGGTACAACGTTACGTAATACGCTGTTCCGGCATATTTCGACGCTGTCTTATACTGAGATTGACCGCTTTGGGACACCAACATTGATCAACCGTATCACAAATGATGTCAATCAGCTGCAAATCGCGGTGGCGATGCTGATTCGGCTCGTGATTCGTGCCCCGTTCATTTGTCTAGGTGCAATCATCATGTCGATGCTGCTTGATTTTAGACTAGCGCTTATTCTGATTGCTACAACACCAGTGTTTGCTATTATTCTATATTTGATAATTACGAAGACAGCACCTATGTATCGGTTATACCAGAAGAAGTTGGACAGAATCGCACTAGTATTGAGCGAGAATTTGACGGGAGTTCGCGTCATTCGTTCGTTCGCCAAGAGACATGCCGAGAAGGCGAGATTTCGCGAAGCTTCCGACGACATTACGGCCACTGCAATCCGAGTAGGGCGGGTGTCTGCTCTGCTTAATCCGGTAACGACTGTTGTTGTCAACGGTGCGATTATCGCTATTCTATGGATTGGTGGTTTCCACATTAATGCGGGGATATTATCTTCTGGCGAGGTCATCGCCTTTATTAACTACGTGACGCAAATTTTGCTAGCTTTGATTGTCGTGTCAAATCTAATTATTATTTTTACAAAGGCAGCGTCCTCAGCATCACGGATCAATGAGGTGTTCGAAACCGTTCCTTCCATTGCTGATCTTGTGCCTGAGGAGAGAAAACAGTCTGCAACGAAAATAGGAGACAAAAAGGATGTTCCGGCTGTTACATTTAATCATGTTTCCTTCGGATATAGTACAACGAGTGAACCGGCACTGACAGATATATCGGTGGAGATAAAACGTGGCGAGACTGTGGGAATTATCGGTGGTACTGGTTCAGGCAAATCTACATTTGTGAACCTGATTCCGAGATTTTATGACGCTACCTCGGGACAAATACTCGTCAACGGAATTGATGTAAGGGATTTTAGTCTACATGAGCTACGCGGTGAGATTGGGATTGTTCCACAGAAGGCACTGCTCTTCACAGGGACGATTGCCGATAATATCCGCTGGGGTAACGAATTAGCTTCGGATCAAGAGGTCAAACGGGCAGCTATCATTGCCCAGGCCGATGAATTCATAACGAAAATGCCTGAAGGCTATAACACTCTGGTGTCCAGGGGCGGACTTAATCTGTCGGGTGGGCAGAAGCAGCGCTTAACAATCGCCCGGGCAATTGTTGCCAGTCCCGATATTCTTATCCTTGATGATTCTTCGAGTGCACTTGATTTTGCCACAGATGTGGCGTTAAGAAGGTCAATCCGGGAAAACAGCCAGGGGATTACGGTATTCATCGTCTCGCAGCGGGTTAGCACCGTGCAGCAGGCGGATAAAATCATAGTCATCGAAGACGGACGGATTGCTGGCATCGGCACCGATGCTGAACTCAAGCGAGATTGTAGTGTCTATCAAGAGATTTGCCGCTCACAGTTCTCTAATGAGGAGGTAGGACAACAATGAGCATGAAGCAAACATGGAGAAGACTACTAATTTATACAGGAAAATATAAAAGGAATACAATCTGGGCCTTCATTAGTGCGATTATTAGCGTAGCTTCCACCTTGATTGGTCCATTTATAATTGGGATTACGATCGACCATATGGTGGGCAAGGGTGCTGTTGAGTTCGCGGACATCTTCATACTGCTTATACAGCTTAGTCTGGTGTATCTCATCGGAGGCCTGTTCGGTTGGTTGTTGACATATCTTACGAATCGGCTTGCTAATCAAACAGTAAATGATTTGCGCAGCGAAATGTTCGAAAGGCTGAATGTACTGCCACTGAAATATCATGATAATCATCCGCAAGGGGACAGCATCAGCCGATTCGTAAACGATATGGATGCCATATCGGACGGGTTGCTGCAGGGATTCTCCACATTATTAACCGGTGTTGTTACAATCATTGGGGCTATTGCACTCATGTTGTATACGAATCCGCTCATGACCGTCGTTGTGCTGTTATCTGCACCAGTGACTTTCTTCGTAGCGCGGTTCATCACGATGCGCTCACAGCAGCTATTTCGTGATCAGGCCCGTATATTGGGTGGGCTGAATGGCTATGTCGAAGAGATGATTGGCGGGCAGAAGGTTGTTCAGGCCTTCCGTTATGAAGAACACTCTTTTGCCGAGTTTACAGCACGAAATGATGAATTGTATCACACAGGGGTAAAATCACAATTCGTCAGCTCTCTGTCGAATCCATCCACCCGTTTGGTGAACAATGTTACTTTCTCAATCATCGCCTTAATTGGGAGTATTATGGTCATTATGTCTAGAATATCGGTCGGGGGACTATCGAGTTTCTTGATTTATGCCAATCTGTTCGCTAAACCGTTCAACGAGATTACCGGAGTAATTACACAGTTGCAATCAGCTACGGCCTCGGCGCAACGTATCTTTCAGGTACTTGATGAATCAGCGGAGTCACCGGAGGCTGAAGATGCAGTTCATATCCCGGCTAAGCAGGGGACGATTACATTCCATCATGTGAAGTTCGCTTACCAGCCTGACCGTCCCCTTATTACCGATTTGAACCTAGTTGTTGAACCAGGAACACGTGTCGCTATTGTGGGACAGACGGGTGCTGGCAAGACAACGTTAGTGAATCTGTTAATGCGATTTTATGATGTTGATGCCGGCGAGATTGCGATAGATGGTATTAACATTAACGATATGGCCCGTGACAGCTTACGCCATATCTTTGGGATGGTGCTACAGGATACTTGGCTTTTTGACGGGACAATTCATGACAATATCGCCTATGGAAAACCGAATGCTAGCGAGGAGGAGATTATTGCAGCCGCTAAGGCAGCTAACGCCCACAGCTTCATCAAGCGGTTGCCGCAGGGCTATGATACAGTAATCAATGGCTCAGGCGATAGCCTGTCCCAGGGACAGAAACAGCTATTGACAATCGCTCGGGTTATGCTGGTTGATCCGCCTATGCTAATTCTCGACGAAGCAACGAGCAGCATTGATACGCTTACGGAGATTCGAATCCAGGCGGCGTTCCTGAAGATGATGGAAGGCAGAACTAGTTTCGTTATCGCTCACCGTCTGTCGACGATCCGTGAGGCAGATATGATCCTCTACATGAAGGACGGGGATGTCGTCGAAAGCGGGAGTCATGAGCAGCTACTGGAGCGCAGCGGCTACTACGCTAACCTGTATAACAGCCAATTCGCGGTTGTTAATGATTAGTAGATCACCATTCCAAAAGTGCGCATAATGCGTGGACAGGGTCTTGGCCTAACTAATCTCCAACATGTTATAACTATACTTATCATATGTGTTAGAAGATAGTGCAACATCAAAAATTACCCCTGATACAGTGTAGTCATATTGTATCAGGGGTTGTATTGTTTTAATGAGTGATAAGAGTAATCAATGTGTCTCTTTAAATTTCTCATTATTGTCATTGGCTCCTGATGAAAAATAAGATTCCAATTGTGTTATGTTTGTTATTGCTAATTCAAGTATAAAAAAATACATAAACTAAAAACTTCAATATGAAATCCTAATTGAACAGCTTATAGAAATTGCATAAGGCAAAAGAATTTGGTTATTTAGGGGTATCGCCACATCACCATCAAGCTAACAGAACAGGTTGCTCCCAAAACGATAAAAATGAACTTCATTGCTATAAAAGACTCTAATTTTTCATTTTGTGGCAAATATTATATTAAATGATGTTGAAAATAATAAGATATGTCTGAATCACTAGTTTTAAAAAAGCCTTCACGCAATGATGATTGCATGAAGGCTTTTGATGTTTTCTTATTTTTTTGTCTCATTGACCCATGTAATAATGTCTTGGATGACGTACTCGGGAACATTGGCAGGGATTTCGTACTCACTTGGAAGACTCAATTCCCCGTCACCCTCCGTGAAGAAATGATTCAATTTGGGATATTCTTTGAACTGAACATTCCCGCGGTTTGAAAGTCCTTCCTGCCATTTTGTATAATCATCTTTTACTGTTACTTGATAATCGCGTGCCCCTTGCAGAATCAGCAAAGGCTCTTTTCGGGATTTTGCCTCCTCAACTGGACGCCACCTAGTAACATCATACATAAAATGAGGAGACGGAAACGGAAAATTGTAGCCAGCTGGCGGATGGTCAGGATTGAAAGTAGGATCCAGGATAAAAGCGAACTGTCTTTTTAGTTCATCGATTACTTCCTTTGGCGCCCCTAGGTATTGACTCACATCAATGGCAGTGTCAGTCAAAGGGCGTGCAGGTGGTGCGAGTAAGATACTTCCTCGAACAAGTGAGGAAGGCGCTTTGCTCAGTATACGCGGCATTGTGCCAGCTCCTTGGCTATGTCCGAGAATGAAAATATTATTTGGATCAATGCCTTCCTGCTGCGCTGCTGACTTTGCTGCATATATGGCATCATCTGTAGTATCTCGGTCTAACGTAACAGGTTCTGCACTCATCTTTAATGCATGTTCTAAGGTGCGTTTTTCATAGCGTAACACTGCAATTCCGTTGGATGAAAGGCCCAACGCAAGGTCTCGTAAGATTTTTGTTCCCAAATAGGTAGCATCGCGATCATGGATGCCAGCGCCATGAACAAGAACAACAACGGGTACCTTTTCACCAGGCTTATGCTTCGGAACTGTTAATGTGGCTGGTAATGGATAAGTAGAATTTCCAATGACGATTTCACGTTCTTGATAGGAAGCAGGTTGGTCATATCTAGGATGCGGAATGTAAGATTCCTGGGGCGGCCTTTCTCCAACTTCATCTACCTTCCCACCAGGTGTGAATTTAATAAGTAGCGGTATGGTAGTTCCTTCAATAGCTCCTGGAATTTCCACCGTCTGATGGACCAAGTTTCGTTCTTTTATTACAGGTGTTCCCATGATTTTTATCCCGCTTTGTGTCCACCAGCTTTGTAATGTGTTTGCTGTAAACTTGGATTGAAAAGCAGCAGACGTCAACTGAAGTGCCTCTGCATACTTACCTTGCTGGAGATATTCAAAAAATAATAATGTACGCTCCGTTAAAGAGATTTGTTTCTTTTCTGCAGATTTCTCCTCACGTGTATCTGCGTGAATAGCTGTTGTAAGCGGAAAAGATGAAACACCTAAAGAAAAGAGTAGGGTAAAGGCAAGTACTGATTTTTGTATTTTCTTTTTTTTATTCATGTTTTAACCTCCAATATGTGATGGTAAAAAACAGGTATAGTAATTAGGGTTCTAGTGCAAAAACTTCAAAATATTTGCAAGTAATCTTCAAAACTTTGACATACTGATATTATTACTCTAAAAAACCGTAGATTTCTCCTTTTTCCACATGCATATTAACCCCAGAAACAACCTTTCTTCCTTCACTTTATATTTTAATTATAAGAAACAAAGCTCTCGTTTTTCTTACTTGATACTTACAAATTCCTTAAGTGTTAAAAATCTTAGCTTGCTGGATATTGGGTAGCACCACATTGCTATCAAGCCAAGATTTTAAAGTACCTCCTAAATGAAAATTTTGTATTTTTTGTAGGACAGAAGTTCATTTTTATCGTTTTTGGGAAAAATGTGTTTCTTAACTTGATAGCGATGTGGCGGTACCCCTATTAACAACCTATCCTACTTATCTCCCAAATTAAATTGCTGAAAATGGTGATTTTCCACGTGGTTATGAATTTTCTTATGGTACAAGCATATCTACTCCTACAGTATCAGCGGTTGCGATTCTTATATTAACAGAGTATAAAGAGGAAAATTTAAAACACTTGTCTATTAATGAAATTCAAAATATTATGTATCAAACTACCTTAAAATCTGGAACAAATAGAATAGAAAAACTTTCAGGAAGGGGTACGGTAGATGCATATGAGGCCTTGAAATTAATCAACAATAAATAAGATTTGAATAAAACCAAAAACCATAATAGAAGGTTAAATAATTTATTTTGCAGAGATATTAGTGCCTTTTAGAGACATATAAGAAATGTGTTCTTAAATAATCTTAATCGTTAAAATAACTGGTTATATCTTAGTGGGATAAACCAGTTGTTTTATATTCTAAATCCATTCATTTGGTCCATTATTATTTTTTCTGTGATGAGTGAAGTGGAATCTTCTGATTATATATCATGAATAAACTTAAAATACTAGAATCTTTATGATAAATAAATGTTTTTTAAATTTAAAGAAAATTCATTGAAAATTCAATTAGAAAGGTATAAAATGGGATTCAATAGACTGAACAGTTCAGTTCAGTTTTATTTTGAGGTAGGAACAGTATTTGAAAAGTCAGAAAGAGGTGCTAGCTTTGAAAGAAAAAATTATAAAATCCGCTTTGAAATTATTTGCAGAAAAGGGTTTTCATGCTACTAATGTGCAAGAGATTGCAAATCACGCCGGAGTTGCTAAGGGGACGTTATATGCTCATTTTACTTCCAAAAAGAATATTTTGATTTCTATATATAGTTATTATTTAGACTGCTTATACAATAGTTTAGATGTTAGCGTTATAAGTAATGATGAATCTTTTGAGGAACGACTAATAAAATTAAACAAAATTTTAAATAATTATCTAAGTGTCGCATTTGAGCATGAAAATTTCCTTAAAATGCAAATGAAAGAACAAAATATTAATGATCCACAAATTATAGAATTTATTCAAGAAAAACGCAGGGAAATTTATATTAAGTTTCAGCAACTAATGAAGTATGTCGGAGGAGAAGAACTGGAAAATTGTGTATTAGATGAGGCTGTTATATTGAATAGTCTAATTGAGGAATACTCTGCAGTTGTGATATTAGATGGAGCGGATATATCAGTTGAGGAATTAGTTAATTTTATTACACAAACCATATCCTGTATCTTAAAGGGATTTAAAAATAAGCATATATCCCCGATTCTTAGTGAAAATTACATGAAAAATAAGGGGATTAGAGAGGAGCTTATATATACAAATAAAATTAAGGAACGATTGAATGCAATCAATCAATTAATCCATAACATTTATTTTACTCAAGAAGAAAAACAAGAAGTCAATGCTTCTTTAATGTTTCTTAACGATGAATTATCTAAGAGTAACCCAGATATCATAATTATCAAAGGGATGCTAAGAAATATAGGGCAATTTACAGAATTAGAATTCATAGTAGATGAGATATTTAGTTTATTACAACAAATAAAAAAAGATTTTTGATGGAAAGCTCTATTTCTAATAGAGGTGAGCTTTTATGTTAGGTGAATTAATAGAAGTTGTGAACTACTCGCCACTGAGCAAGCTTGAAGTGGGAGCTTCTCAGTTCCACGACGAAAGTAACCTTTCGTCTCCCTGAGCGTTACTTCGGGGTGTTCCACCCCTAGATGGCCAACACATGGATTCTCTATTGGTACGGTTGATATTTTACGCAGGAACCGAATGGCTTGGTTTTCGCACTCTATTTTCTTCCTGCAACCTTCTATATCAAGTTATCAAAGAACTTCATATAGCTAGTTTATCAAAAGTTTTTGGCTATGCCAAACCGAAATTCATCTCCCACCTTTCGTTGGGCTACGCCCTTCACACGCTTGAGGAAGGAGAATTCTTTCGGGGAATACGTTAAATATAATTGGACTTGTGTTTTATTTAAGTTTTTACATGTTTATCTTAAAAATGTTTTTGAAAATATGGCCAACATTAATACAGGGTTATGATACAGCTTTAGCTAGTGGTTAGCAATTATCTCATATATAAGTATTATTTTATTAGTACCATTTGCTGTGCTCTTTGTTAAATTTAATAAAATATCATTAAAAGCAATAACATTAATAATTCATTTGATATTTACAGGAGCTACAATCAGTTTGATTAATCAGTATTGGGAGCCGAATGTAAAATTCCCTGTAATTTTATTAATCGCTAATATAGTTGCCAATACTTTTTTAAGTCTAGTAATAGTTACGTATGGATTAACTAAGGATGAACAAATAAGGTCTATTAGCTTAGTTAGAAAATCTAAAAAAGGGACTTTTTAAATTATTTTAGATTTTCTCTTTTAATACCTTATGTAAGTGAATGAAATACTCTTACTTGTTTTGGTGAAATAAGGGATTCTTATGTACAGGGAACCGGATAAGGTGTTTCCAAAACGTGTCCAAACGTACAGTTTTCTTTTTTTGATATGGTGCCCCCATTGCCATCAACCTAAAAAACAGGTCACCTCCAAAACGATAAATAAGCTTTTTTATAAGAAATTTGTAAGGAATGGATAAGAAAAAAGAAATTTTTATTGTGAAGGATAAAAATATAAAGAAGAGTGAAAGGGGGGATTAGATAAGATATATTTATGTGAAAAACAAACTAGTCATAAGAGTGTTGTAAGGAAAAGAAGTAATTTCTGGAGTTAACATACTTGTAAAAAAAGAGGGATTTACCGTTTGTTAGGACAAAAATAATCATTATGAAGATAATTACAAATTCCATGTTGTCCTTTTGTCATTGATGGAGATGATAGCTGTGTAATTATTACGAAACAACAAGTAACCACTCATACAATATGAATAGAGGAGAGGAATGCCTTATGAAAACACGTAGTCAAATTACATTTGTAAAAGCAGAGCCCACTGAAAATGTATCTAGTTCGTCACACACAAGCACTCAACGAGATCGTAATTCCGTCAAACAAGCAATGCGTGATATCTTGAAATTTGGAATCCCGGGGATACTTGCTAAAATTTCCGAGGATGGGAAAACGTGGAGTTATGCGGCCGGAGTAGCTGACCTGAGAACCAAGAAACCAATGGAAACAGATTTCCGCTTTCGCATCGGCAGCGTGACGAAGACGTTCACCGCAACAGTTGTATTTCAATTAGCCGAAGAGAACCGCTTGAATCTAGACGACTCTATTGAAAAATGGTTTCCTGGTGTCATTCAAGGAAACGGGTATGATGATAAACAGATTACTATCCGGCAATTATTGAACCACACAAGTGGTATCGCTAATTACACAATGTCAAAGGATTTTAATATCATGGATACAAAAAAATCTTATACTACTGAAGAATTAGTAAAGATGGGAATATCCATGCCTCCAGATTTTGCCCCAGGAAAGAGCTGGTCGTATTCAAATACAGGATATGTATTACTAGGAATTCTTATTGAAAAAGTAACTGGGAACAGCTATGCGGAAGAGATTGAAAATCGAATCATTGAACCACTTGAATTAGCGAATACATTCTTACCTGGAAATTCAAGCGTCATTCCAGGAACCAACCATGCCCGTGGATATATCCAATTAAACGGAGCAAGTGAGCCAAAAGATGTTACTTATTATAACCCAAGTATGGGGAGCTCGGCCGGTGATATGATTTCTACGACTGATGATTTAAACAAATTCTTCTCTTATTTACTTGGGGGTAAATTACTAAAAGAACAGCAACTAAAGCAAATGCTTACAACAGTCCCTACAGGAATAGATGAACTTGGTGATTCCGGGCTTGGAATTTTCAAAATTATTCTTCCAAACGGTGTCTCGATATGGGGACACTCAGGTGGCATTCCAGGGTTTAGTACTTTTGCTGGGGGCACACTTGGAGGCAAGCATACATTGGCCGTCAATTTGAACAGCCTTAAAGCTGATAGTCCTGATCCTTTTAAACATATTTTACTTGCTGAATTTAGCAAGTAGGCAGAAGATGAGGGGTGGATAAATTTGTCAAAGTTTTTATAGTTAAATATATACCTTACTGGTTCAAAAACCCTAATTTTCTCTAAAAGATGATTTTGGTATTTTGTTTTGTTAGCTTGATAGTGATGTGGTGCTACCCCTAATAGTTCAAAATGTCTTCTAATAGGCGTACCATCAACATTTTAACTAAAATATACGCTAAGGAAATTCAAAAAAGAAAAATCCAGTTTCCTGTAAGTTAAGGAAATTGGATTTAGTTTGTATTAACTTAAAGAGATTCTATGATTTTATAATAAGTGGACTACCAGCACTTCGTAAAAAAATCATACTAAGCAAATTTTGATGAAAGAGCCGATTTTTACGCCTTCCTTGTAAAATGTGTTGCATAAATAAATGCTCATTTCTTTTGGTGTTTTGATTTTTCTTCAACAGGAATTTGCATATTCATAATTATCTGTCCTTCTGGATAAAACAGATTCAATTCATGTAAATCTGTTTCAATTACATTACATGATCTAAACTGTAAACCATTTCTCTCTATATAGTCTGTAATATTTGTATATATTTTACGTCGTACTTCATCCATATGCTCTTCTGTACATACATAATCAACACAAAGATAATTACCTGCAGGTATACTAAGAATATCAACATGCTCTATCTCTGTATCATTAAAAACAGGATAATAAACTGATAGTCCCAGATCATCATTGAATAAATTCTTAATAGGACACACTGTTATAAATTGCTCTTGAAAAAATTCACCTTGCTTAAAAATAGAACGGAATTTATCAAAAAAGGATTTTACACTATTAAAATTTTCTCCTTTGATGTGATAATATTTTCTTTCCTCAAAATAGACACTCTGAATTTCATTGAAGTTACTACTTTTATTTTGAAGGAGATCGAGGAGTCTAGTAATTTTCTTTTGCATTTCCATAAATCGATAAATTTCAGTTTCAATATCATTTTTTTTGTTCTGTAAGATATTTATATTGTTTATTATATTTTTCTTATTTATTACTAAATCAATTTCTTCAATTGAAAAACCTATATCTTTACAAAAAAAGATTTGGCTAATTCTCTGTAGGTCTTCATTACTATAAAGTCTATAGTTATTTTTACCTACCTTTGGTTGAACTAGTCCTTTTTCTTCATAGAATCGAAGTGTTTCTTTCGTTGTATTAAAAATCTTAAGTACATCACTTTTAGTTAATTTATAGCTATCCATCTAATTATATTGCCTCCTATAAGGAATAATATTCATACTATAAACTATGTGGTTACTTCATAGTCAATAAATAAAAAGAAATTCTTTTTAACCCAAAATGATTATAAATGATACATAATGCCTCGAATAGAATATTTATCAAATTGATAACATATGTATCCTTTTCTGTTTTTACAGAAATTGTAATATTATAAGTGTATGCATATAGAAGAGGAGGCATAGGTTCTATGAAAAACGTTAACTCTTTTTTCCCATAAGGAAAATTAACTTTCTTCAGTAATTAATATCATTTTGCTAATCTATAGAACTTACATTATTAATTTTCACTGGAAGCCCTCTTCATTAATCGCTTTAATTTATTTTCTGTATCTGTTTCTTCTACTGGCGTATAGATACTGCACCGTAAATCCATATCACCTTGAACTTGAAGAGAAGTTAAATTAAATAACATTTTGCCTGCTTTAGCATGTCTGAATTCAATTATCATGTCTGGAGCCTTACTCACTTGGCTTTCTTGCCATAAATCCTGGAATTCTGAATGCAAATGAATCATTTCTTTAATAAACTGGCTGTACCATTCATCGTCTAAATAGCGTCCATAATAGGTACGGAAAATAGCAAGAAAACCTTTCACAAAATGTTCCCAATTGACGGCCAATGCTTTTAATTCTTTTCTAGTGAATACTAAACGAATTAAATTTCTTTGATCATTCGGTATTTGTTCAAAATCTAAAAAAACATAAGCAGCTGCAGGATTCCAGCCCACAATATGGCAATGTTGATCCGTAATGATAGTTGGACAATATGTTAATTCATCTAGTATTCGTATTAAGGAAGGACTAAGCTTTGTTTGATCCTTTTTTGGACTTGTAATCTCTGAATTTGATTCGAATGCCAGGTCATATAAGTAGTCTGTTTCATCATTATTTAATTGCAAAGCTTTAGAAATACAATCAAGTACAATTGTAGAAACCTTTATATCTCTTCCTTGCTCTAGCCATGTATACCAAGTGGTGCTTACACCTGCTAACTGTGCAACCTCTTCTCTTCGTAACCCAGGTGTTCTTCTCCGGTTTCCGGCAGGCAAACCAATAGACTCTGGAGTAATTTGGGCGCGCTTAGTTTTTAAGAATGCCGACAGAGCTTCAAGCCTTGTTTTATTATTCATCTTTAAAACTCCTTATCTTATCAATTTATCCTGGTAGTAGTTATACTAGGATAAATCCCCCCTTGTAATAGGATAAATTGACTGTAAAATACAAGTATATTATTGATTGGAGGGAATGCAAAGTGGAAAGAGTTGTGATTACTGGTATGGGAGTAGTTTCTCCTATAGGAAACAACATCAAAACATTTTGGAACAATCTAATTAAAGGGGAATCTGGTATAGTCAATATCGATACTTTCGATGTTACCAATCATAAAACAAAAATTGCGGGTATCGTCCAAGATTTTGATGCAGATGAAGTTTTAGGAAAGAAAGAAGCAAGACGTTTAGATCGTTTTTCTCAATTTGCTTTGGCTGCAGCTGAACAAGCTTGGTCAGATTCTAAGTTAGAACTCGATTGTATAGATGTAGAAAGGTTAGGAGTTTATGTAGGTTCTGGTATCGGAGGAATTGAAACCTTGATTGAAAATGTTGATGCGCTTAGGCAGAAGGGGCCAAGAAGAGTCAGCCCAACTCTAGTACCTGCCATAATGTCAAATGCCGCTGCAGCACAAATTAGTATCAAGTGGAATGCGATGGGACCTTCTATGTCACCTGTTTCTGCCTGTGCAATTGGAAATACATCTATAGGGGAAGCCTTTAGACTAATTCGTTCTGGAGAAGCTGACGTTATATTTGCGGGTGGAACAGAGTCAGCTATAACAGACTTATCAATAGCAAGCTTTGGTAATGCTACAGCATTATCAACAAGAAACGATAATCCTACTAAAGCTAGTCGTCCATTTGATGAAAATCGAGATGGATTTGTCATGTCAGAAGGAGCTGGAATTCTAATCTTAGAATCTTTATCTCATGCTTTACGTAGAGAGGCAAAGATTTATGCAGAAGTCATTGGATATGGTGCAAGTTCAGACGCATACAATATCGTAGCTACACATCCGGAAGGTAAAGGTGCTTATCTTGCAATGAGATCAGCTTTAAAAAATGCCAATATATCGCCTGAAGAAGTTGATGTTATTAGTGCCCATGCAACAAGTACAAAAGTGGGGGACATCTCTGAAACGATGGCTATTAAGCAGCTGTTTGGAAAACAAGCTTATCAGATTCCGGTAACAGCTAATAAATCTATGCTTGGTCATATGTTAGGAGCAGCTGGTGGAGTTGAAGCAATTGCTTTAGCTATGAGCTTAAAGGAAGGGACAGTTCCTCCAACAATTAACTTAGAAAATCTTGATCCATTATGTGATCTGGATTATGTACCATCTGTTGCTCGCCAAGTGAAAATAAATATAGGTCTATCTAACTCATTTGGTTTCGGAGGTCATAATGCAGCCATTGTTTTAAAGAGATACGAGTGAATAAATTTTCTCTCGTAAATCTAACCGTTTCCTATAGAAACGGTTAGATTTATTCAATAAAAAAAAGAAGAGAGAGTGAGAAAATGAATATTAGAGTAGCAACTGCAGTAGACTACCCTAATTTAAGAAGGATATATTTAGAGTCACGGCTTGAGAGTTTTCATTGGCTAGATAGAAATGAAATGACTGAAGAAGATTTTGATAAACATACTGAAGGAGAATATATAATACTAGCAGAGGAAGATAATCATATCCTCGGATTTGCTTCTTTATATTTACCTGAAAACTTTATACACAACTTATTTGTACACCCTGAGTTCTTTGGTAGGGGGGCTGGAAGACAGTTACTACATGCCTCCATAGAAAAGATGAATACACCATTAAAATTAAAGTGTGTTTCTAAAAATCAAAAAGCACTAAAATTTTATGAGAATATGGGCTGGAAAAAAGTTATTGAAGAAGGTGAGATAGAAGAAAAATATTGGGTAATGATATATGATTAAAAAATATTTTTAAAAGGACTCTTGTGTACATCAGGAGTCCTTTTTATAAATCTTATTATATATTACTTATAAAGGTAACATATTAAAGCTGGTAATCATCTTTATTTACGGAAAGCAGCTACTTGGGATACTACCCACATTTTAACGAAAATATACGCTAAGCAAATTCGATAAAAAAGAATATGGGCTTTCTACTCTAAGGAAAAGCCCACTCAAAGTTTTTATTATAGCAACTGGATATCACTGTAAGACCTTAGTTTCTACTTTTCTCTGATTCATAACTAAAGTTAAAATGAACAAAATCACGCTTAAAAATAATATCATGAGAAACACCTGTTGATAACCTTGAGAAAAGTCACGTATAATACCTGCTAAAACAGGAATAAGTCCACCAATCATATATCCTCCTGACTGCATCATGGCAGTCCATGCACTTGCATCTTCCGGTGTATTGGTTTCATCCAACGGTAACATAAGAGCCAACGGAAATAACCCACCAAGCCCAATTCCAAGTAAAATAGAAGGGATCCATGCTGTAGTCAATGGATATATCATGAGTGACAAACCTATTACCACAAAACACACACTACTTAATAACCAAAATGTTCGATTTTTATAAAAATCCGCTAAAGTTGGAATGACAAAGCTACATACCATTTGAACAAATGTAAAGACGGTAACCAGAGTTCCAGCTTGCTGACTATTTAACCCTACACTTTGAGTCGCTGGAGCAAGCCAAGTGGTAATACAATAAAAAATACCTGACTGCAGTCCAAAAAAGACTGTAAACAACCATACCTTCTTATTTTTTAATGGTAATATATTGTTTTGTTTATTATGTGTTTTAGTAGTTTTATCTAGTCTCATAACGGGATACCAGAAGAGAAGAGCTACAATGGTAAACACACTCCAAAATGCAAGTGCCATATTCCAAGAGTCTTTCAATACATGTTGTAAAGGGATAGTCATCCCTGCGCTTAAGGAAGCACCTGTTCCCATTCCAACTGAATATACTCCTATCATTAAACCAATCTTAGTAGGAAACTTCTCCTTAATAAATCCAGATAGCAATGGACCAGCAACCGCAATACCGATACCAATAAATAGAGAGCTAATAAGCAATGTGAGAACTGAATAAGTAAAAGCTCTCATACATGTTGCAACTCCAATTAAAATAAGACAAGCTAAAATTGCCTTTTCTGCTCCATACTTCTTGTTCACCTTACCTGTAAGTAATGCAAACACACCCATACATAATACGGGAATAGATGTCAGAAAACTAACGGAAAAGTTGCTCATGTTTAAATCCTGACGAATTGTCTCTAATAAAGGTGAGATTGATGTGATTCCTATACGTAAATTAATAGAAGCAAAAAATAATGCCAATATATAGATATAGGTTCGTTTTCTATTTTTCAAATTATATATCTCCTCTCTCAAAACATCAACATTGAGTATATCATCTGATGTTTTACGGTGTAATTATTTATTTAATCGTTTCAATAGTAACTCTCTTAAACTGTCCGATAGTGCATCCACCTCAATAATTCTTTCTAGTGCTTCTTTATTGTATTTATTGTGGAATTTAACATGATTGACTTGTGAAATCGATACCCTTTTAGGATGCGATGCAACAAGTTGTAAACAATCACTTGCCGACACATTACCTTCTTGTAGCACTCGACATAGGAAACCGGTATATCCTGTTTGTTGCATTTCAAACGCTAGATTAGGAACGTCATATTTTTTAGCAAGCTTATAACATGGATTCCTTGGCTCGGAAACCTGTATGATTGCTTCTCCGAAGGCGAAGATATCCCAATATGAACCTTTTCTTCAGTCAAACCGTATACCGTGATATTTTCTCCAAAGAGTGAATCATCTATCATGTTATGGATTATATTGTTCCAATAGGCGTAACGATTATAAGAATACACACACAAAGCTTTATCTTTTCCGCCATGGTCTTTATAGGCTTGTTCATCTCCAATTAAACCTATTTTCGTTAAAAAAATCCTTCCCTGGACAGAACGCTTTCTTATCGCTGTTGAAATAACAGTTTTTCCATAGCTTAGATTTTCAACTTTGCCAATATTGATGGACTTTACTTGAAAAATAGTTTCTGGCATTATCTATCTCCCTTCATAATTCATAATATCATCTGATGTTTTTAGTTGTTATTTAAGGAGCTTATTTCAGCTCCAAATTTTGAATAGCGTATGTTTGTGCTTTTTCTGCATTTTGATTTGAAATAGCCTGGAACAATTTTTCATGAATAACAGAGTTGTCTTGATAGTCATTTGTATTTAATATTAATTGGGTTAGGATATGACGAAGAACGGGTACAAATGATTGATACAAATCCAACATAACCTGGTTCTTACTTGCTTTTGCAATAGATAGATGAAATTGAATATCTGCATCTATATATTCTAAATAATTTCCCTCGTTAAGAGCGTTCTTCCTCTTATTTAAATATCCTTTTAGGAGTAAAAGGTCTTCCTCATCGCGGCGTTTTGCAGCCAGCATAGCTACTTCTTTATCTAACATATTTCTTGCTTCATATACATGGTCTATATTGGCATTTTGTAACCGTTTTTCAAATGAATCTTGTACCATACTTAGTGATACAATACGAGTACCGTGTCCTTGCCGAACCTCTAGTATGCCGGCATGTACTAAGATTTTTATACTTTCTCGTAGCGTCGAACGTCCTACGCCTAGCTCTTCCATTAATTGTGGCTCTGTAGGAAGTCGATCGCCTACTGCGTACTCACCAGAAAAAATTTTTTCTTGTAGACATTCTAAGACCTCATCTACTAACTTCCTATGAGAAACTTTCGAAAAAGACTTTTTTGAGTTTGTATTCATCTGCTCATCTCCTGTTTTATTCGTTTTTATGATAACCAATTTAAGTTACTTTGACAATGTCATTTTTAAACAATTTAATCTTTCATTGATAATGACTTGATAATGATTCATCTCAAAAACCTCCGTTTTTGAGACTTCTTTATGCATTCTATTTGATATTGAAATAATGCTATGTTATCTGTCTCAAAACTTGTCTTAAAATCAAAATCTCATTATTCCTTTATTTTATGAGTTATGAGAAAATACAAAAGAATATGGAGGTGATAATTTGTTAATTGGCTACGCTCGTGTATCTACACATGATCAAAATTTGGATTTACAGAAAGATGCCCTTATACAAGCTGGATGCAAACGGATTTTTACTGATGTAGTAAGTGGTTCTACCTCATCTCGCTCTGGACTAGATGAAGCTCTTGATTACGTACGCGAGGGCGATACATTAGTAGTATGGAAATTAGATCGCTTAGGGCGTTCCCTCAAACACCTTATTGAAACCATCAATATATTAAATGCAGAAGGAATTGCCTTTCGAAGTCTTCAGGAAAATATGGATACTTCTACAAGTGGCGGGAAACTCATTTTTCACGTATTCGGAGCATTAGCTGAATTTGAGCGAGAAATGATTCAAGAACGTACACAAGCTGGATTGTCAGCCGCTCGTGCACGTGGTCGTCTGGGTGGAAGACCTAAAGTGATGGATACAACCCAGGTTTCTATGGCTAAATCTTTAATGAAGGATCCAAATTATTCTACTGAAGATATATGTAACACCTTAGGTGTTTCAAGAGCTACATTGTATCGATATCTGCAAAAAGCGAAATAACAAATATAAGGGGGATGACTTCTAATGTATGTGAGAGTAAGAGAACTTCTTACAGCAGAAGAACGAAAGCAATATATGCAAATCCCCTCTGATATAAGCGAATGGATATTAAATACATACTTTTCTTTCAGTCAGCATGATATCAAAATCATTAATCGCCATCGGAGGGACTATAATCGTCTAGGTTTTGCTATTCAATTAAGTGTTTTACGATATTCAGGATGGACCTTATCTGATGTAGGAGATATTCCGAATCTCGTTTTAGAATTTGTCGCTACACAAATTGGTGTAAATACATTAGATTGGGGACTCTACGCTCAACGAGACGCTACCCGATATGAACATGTAGAAGAGATTCGAAAAGAATACGGTTTTCGTAACTTTACAATTGCCGACTATCGAAAGTTATCTAAATTTCTTCAACCACATGCATTAAATAATGGAAATACAACATATCTCGTGGAAATAGCATTGCAAGAACTCCGTACTTGGAAGATTATACTTCCTTCGATGGCAATTATAGAACGAGCAATATGGGAAACACGTAAACGAGCAGAGAAAAGCATATTTAAGATACTAACATCATCTTTAACCTTTTCACAAAAGGAAAAACTAAGCGGATTGCTCCATTTTATGCCTAACTCTTCAAAAACTTATTTAGCTTGGTTAAAAGAAGTACCTGGTCAATTTTCACCAGAATCTTTTTTAAAGGTTGTTGAGCGCTTAGAGTATATAAAAGGACTACAGTTAAACATTAATACAAAAGGGATACATCCTAATCGATTACGACAACTATCTCGAATGGGGGCACGTTATGAAGCTTTCTCATTTCGAAGGTTTAAAGAGATAAAAAAGTATGCCATATTAGTGGCTTATCTATTCGATTTAACTCAGGATTTAATTGATCAAGCTTTTGAGATTCATGATAAACAAATGATGAATCTTCAATTAAAGGGAAGAAAGCAGCAAGAGGAGATCCATAAAAAAAACGGAAAAGCGCTAAATGAAAAAATTCTTCATTATGCAGACTTAGGAACTGCATTAATTAAAGCTAAAGAAGAAAATGTGAATCCTTTTGTGGTATTAGAAATAGTTATGCCCTGGGACAAATTTGTAGCTTCTGTAGAGGAAGCTAAACAACTGTCTCGACCTATAAATTATGATTATCTTGATTTATTAGAAAGCCGATACAATTACCTACGAAAATATACTCCTACATTACTTAGAGCCTTAGAATTTCAGTCTACAAATTATGCTAAGTCTGTATTAAACGCTTTAGACGTCATCCGTGAACTAAATGACTCAGGAAAACGTAAAGTATCACAAGGAGCCCCATTAGCTTTTGTTTCAAACAGATGGCAAAGACATATATACGACGAAGATGGAAACATTAATCGACATTTCTATGAATTAGCTGCATTTACCGAACTACGGAATTATGTACGTTCTGGAGATATTTCTATTGTGGGAAGCCGGCAGCATTAAGATTTTGATGAATACTTAGTACCATCTCAAGATTGGATTGATAGTAAAGAAATAGGGACACGCTTAGCAGTTGCTACACATGCCGATGAGTATATAGTGGAACGAACACAAACTCTATTAAAGCGAATTGAAACATTCTCTAAAAATGCTCACTCATTAGATGGAGTTGATATTGACAAGGGAAACCTACACCTCCAGCGTTTAGAGAAGGATACTCCAGAGGAAGCCAAACAAATAAGTGCAAAACTCTATCACATGTTACCACGGGTTAAACTTACAGACTTACTTCTAGAAGTAGCGAATTGGACAGGCTTCGAGCAACAATTTATTCACGCATCCACAAATAAACCACCTAAAGGGGAAGAAATCATTATATCTCTTGCTTCACTTATGGCTATGGGAACAAATATTGGACTTACGAAAATGGCAGAGGCTACACCAGATATCTCTTATCATCAGTTAGCTAATGCAAGTCAGTGGCGTATGTACGATGATGCATTGAATCGTGCACAAGCCATATTGGTTAATTTTCAACATCGGCTACCCTTGGCTTCTTACTGGGGTGACGGTACTACTTCATCATCGGACGGAATGCGAGTTCAAATTGGGGTATCTTCTTTGAGTGCCAGCTCGAATCCACACTATGGATCTGGTAAAGGAGCGACTATATATAGATTCGTAAGTGATCAATTTTCTTCCTTTTACACAAAAGTTATTAACACGAATGCAAGAGATGCTATACATGTGATTGATGGGTTACTTCATCATGAATCTGATTTAATGATTGAAGAGCATTATACGGATACAGCCGGCTATACTGACCAAGTATTTGGCTTAACTCACCTGTTAGGATTCCGTTTTGCACCCCGATTAAGGGACTTATCGAGTTCTAAATTGTATACAATTGGTTCACCTAAAGATTTTTCAAATATAGAAGGTCTTATACGGGGACAAGTGAATATGAAATTGATCTATGAAAATTATGATGACGTTTTACGTATAGCCCATTCAATTCGAGAAGGAAAAGTGTCCGGTGCACTAATTATGGGAAAGTTAGGTTCTTATACTCGCCATAATAAGGTAGCAAAGGCATTAAGAGAAATGGGTAGAATTGAAAAGACTATCTTTATTTTAGATTATCTTTCAGATAAAACGTTACGTAGAAAAGTTCAACGAGGATTAAACAAAGGGGAAGCAATGAATTCACTAGCAAGAGCAATATTTTTTGCGAAACACGGGGAATCCCGTGAACGTGCTCTCCAAGATCAGTTGCAACGAGCAAGTGTATTAAGTATTCTCATTAATGCCATCATTTTATGGAATACTGTATATTTAAGCAAAGCTGTAGAAATGTTAAGAAGTGCGCATGGTTTTAACGAAGAACTATTAAAACATATCTCACCACTAGGGTGGGAGCATATCAACTTTTTAGGTGAGTATCGATTTAATATGAAAGATACTACAACGTTAGAATCTCTTCGTCCTTTACAACAAGTCTAAAAATAAGAGCCGGATTTTTCTTAGAGTAGAAAATTCGGCTCATTTTTGTCGGAATTTGCTTAGCGTATATTTTCGTTAAAATGTGGGTGGGACGCCTGAGTGTATGTGTAAGTTTAAAACAAAATCCTTATTTAAAAACAAAAAGCCCCTAGAGTTAGGGCTCTAGGGCTTCTTGTTTTGGTATTCTCACATGGTTCTTCAAAAAGAATAGAACATAATGAAGATAACATGTGAATGTTTCATAAATGTATCGAAAAAGTGAACAAAATTGCGATTGCAGAAGAAGCAGAAATGAAGTTTCTAATACGTAAGTACGTGAAAGGTATTATTCCCAATAGTTAAAATGCGCAGGGGACACCTAATCATTATTTTATCGGAGGAAAAGAATATGTTATGAACTCGGTTGAATAAAAAAATGACAATTTTACTTTTAGAGTGAATTTGAACAAAAACCCTATTTGAGTAGAAAACATTAAAAAAGGACCCGATTAGGGGTGCGGGTCCTCTTAATGGAACAATAGAACTTTACGGGATTACCAAAAAGAGCACTAAATAAAGTGCTCTTTAAAGGAAAAGTGAGATATTGAAAAGTAAATTAGGGTTTTTGCTTCGAGATAATATATGAACATCTCATCATAATGTGACGATGATTCATAAAAGAGCAGCTAGCAAAAGCTAACTGCTCACCCAAGAAAAACAGAGGAAAGATAACCATGTGACTTTAGTATTTACGGAATATTGAGTTTTATTCAGGGGTAGATATATATTGTAAAAAAATCAAGGTTAAACCCAATAAAAAATAAGCATTGCAGTAAAAAAAGATAGAGTCGTCAAAAAAATAAAATTTGCTGCAATTTTCCATTGTTCACTTTTAATATTTGAAGAGGAAAAAATATATTTTCTAGCTCCAAAACCTAATAAACAACCTCCGCATACTAAAGTTAACAGTCCAATGAGAAATCGTGAAGTTGGAAAGCTAGTAGTAGGGTCCATAGCGGTTAAAATCAACATCTTAAATGATAGATGGAGAACGAGTGTTAGAACAAAAAAGTAGCTAATAGCTAGTACCCATTTATTCATACTTTTCATAAAAGCCACCTCATTACTTTGGGGTTAATAAAGTGATTTTTTTCTAATTGACTATATTGCATGTTTTTTTGTTAAACTTATTTCTGCAATTGTAGCATGCGCATGTATAGTACCTGCTATCAATGGCATCTTTAGTAAAATTTAAGAATATGTAGGCTAAAGCATCCATAGAGGTGCTTTTTTATTTTTTAGCATAATATCATATAGGAGTAGAAGCTATACATATGATAAAAAAAGCAATTCCGGTAGTAAATTCTGATTCTTCCTTGAAATGTATTCTATATTTACACCAGAACCAGATAAAATAAAGATGGTTAAGTTGGAGGAAGGAACCTTATGGTGTCTTTTTAGTGATTTTATTTATATAATCTAATTATATAAATAAAAGGATTATAGAAGGGTAAGTGAATACTATAATTAATTTTAAACCATTTAATTCAACAATAAATGACATAGCAATCAAACTTGCTATGGTACTGTTTATACCGTTATTCTTAGCGTTGCTTGTCAAAGTCATACTTATGAGATTTATGAGAGAATCGATTGCTGGCAGACTAGCATATCTGTCTTGTCTATTTTTTATGTACTATGTGTTTAAACTTGTTACAGAATAGAAAGGCATCTTGGGATGTATTTTCTTTATAAAAAAAGTAACGTAGTATTTAACCTATACGTTCACACAAGAGTACATGTATTTAGTTCTCTAAATCTATAAAATTTTAGTTTGGATTTTCTTGTTTAAATAGTACCTACTTTCATGTCTTTGTACAGTTGTAAAAAGACATGAAAGTGGGTACTTCTTAATATGAAGACACCAAAGTGGAGATTTCCTGAATGGAAATGAAATATCCTGAGGTATATCCGAGATATGTGTAAAAATAGGTGACAGATTTACTATTATTTCTAATATAATTAAAATCGGATTACTGTTTTTTGATGAACCCATTCATTCGTCTAAGAAGTACGACAACGATCCGTATATTGACCCACCATATCTATAAAAAATAGAATTTCGTAATCTTTTTTGCTTTTATGAATTCAAAATACTCTATTTTGATGAAGTAAGTGATTTTTTGTTATTTTTTAATGGGCGACGACTAATGTGAAATCGTCACCCATTTTGTTCTCATATAAAACTTTCAAGAAATAAATTTAGCAAACCATGCTATATAATATGCACCTGGAACTAATATAATCTGAGCAACTAATGTACCTAAAAATCTCGAAATTAATATCATAAATGTAAAATTCTTTAATTCCCAATAATTATGATTGTCTTGTACAACTTTATCAGTTAAAAAAGACAATTTAGGATCAATAAGCAGTGTTAATAGAATCGTAGCTATTCCAGTAATAATATTGGATGAAGACATCGCTGCTCTATCATAATCCGGAATTAGTAGGGTTGCATACAATGCGGACATAACACCTACTGTAAATACGGCAGAAACAATTGTATTAATAACAAATAATTTAACTGATACATTTTTAAAATTTACCCCTTCA
The DNA here is from genome assembly GCF_022095615.2 of Bacillus thuringiensis. NCBI lineage: Bacteria > Bacillati > Bacillota > Bacilli > Caryophanales > Bacillaceae > Bacillus > Bacillus thuringiensis. The sequence goes on along the minus strand of NZ_CP155560.1, from coordinate 234,792 downwards.
AGATTATTTTTATTGATTAAAACAAAATAGCTTTTCATTCTTTTCAAATTAGTTCTATTTATTAATTTGAACATGTTTATAAACGAACCATCTTTTGATAAAGGTACTAGCGCTTTAGAAAAAACTTTCATAAAAAATGGTACTAATAATCCTCCAAGTATTACCCCCATAGTAGAACCCAATAATAAAAATCTAAATTGTTTAATTAATAATTCTAATCCACCATTTTTTGCTGCACTATCTACCAAAGAAGCAGTAAATGGTTGTTGAAACATATTAGAAAATCGGGCAATTAAAGACATGATATTATATATAGCAAAAGCCGATGCAACTAAAGCTAATTTAGCCCCAACAAGTCGAACTCCATATCCTAAAACTTCTATAGAAGTCATAAGCATTAAAAATAAAAAGATACAAATTACTTTAAATGTAATAAATTCCATAATCATACCCCTTAAGTTTCTGTAAATGTAGAATTTAATAATTCTATTAAAAATATTCAATATTTTCATTATAATATAAATCAATTTCTATTTTATATTCAAAAACTATATTTCTTTAATTTGAATGGTGGCAGCCTCTTCTAATAGAATTACCCCCTTGGTTTAACAAATATTTTTTTGTAAATAATATATTTGTTAAACCGTTAATTAAGGGGAACTAGTATGCCACAGGATCGAAAAGAAGAAGTTCAAAACGATACATATGAAGGAAAAGAGAGTATGCTTGATAATCCAAAATATCTACCGAGTCATGTGCAAATGGAGCTGCCTCCCGAACTTTCTATAAATAATGTCCGTAAAGGAGAAGTAGTCGTTCTGCGCTGTAACATGCCTGATGAAGGCATGTTACCAGAAACAGCGTATCAAAATAGATCAGATTACAGTGGTTCGTCAGCTCAAATAATAATTTTCGGATAATTCAGGTGATGAGGCCGGCATGGGCCTCTAGAAGTTTAGTTCTTGCATCATCATTTTTACAGTATAGGTTTGGATCGAAGCCGACTTTCTGACAAGTCTCACGGATCAACTGTTCCAATCGGCGGTAAATGACCACAGGGTGCTCGTGCAGCTCTTCGATTCGAATTCCATCCCGTCCGCAGCTTCAATCCAGCTCTGGGGTCATCACCGACTCGTAATTTGAAAAGGTTTTATAAGATTAAAATCCTGTACATTATTTCTTTGATCTTCCTTTTGAAAACTTGATGTATTCATATACAAGCATTTGCCTAGTCTAAAATTAATTCCATTTGTATTCGCCTATGCAGTATCAACAATAACCTCTAATCCTATTTTTCTTTATCTTTTGTTTTTAATTAAGGCGTTAATCTTGGTATATCTCATGTTTTAAGTGGAAATTAAATATTATTGTACTAATTATAATTTTATTGAAAGCCATTGTTTAAATTGTTGTAAATGAATCTTCCATTTCTCATGTTTTACTTGCTCTATTTTATTTAGTAAAAGAGAAGATTCGTGTAATGCGGTATTACCTTTTAGAGTGCTTTGTAAACCTGATAGTAAAGCATTAATAGATAAAATAACAATGGTAAAGAAAATAACAGGTCCCATCGCTAGCCAAGGATAATTTATTAGCTTTTGACTTGTGTCATTTATTAATAAAAGGCTGCCTCCAACATCTAAGGAAATTGTTTCGAATAATGCTAAATGCATCATTAATATCATTATTTGCAATATTTGTTGTTGGAACCAAATAAATAATTTAGGAAGTAAATAGGGTTTAATATGAACTTTATATATGTGATAAATATGTCCACCAAGTAGTTTGGATGTTAAAACGTATTCACGTTGTAGAAGTAATCTAACTTCATTGCTAATGAGTTGTGTTAAATTTGGTATGCCAATAAGAGTAAGAACTACAATTGTATAACATATCCATTTAGTTTCATGGATATTATTCATACCTGAAATTGTAGGACGAATTAGTAAAATTGCTAACAATACAGTAGGTATAAACTGGAAAACGTCAAACACCCAATTAATATATTTTGTCCAAGTATAAAAATATGCATGTAATACTCCAAATAAAAGTGAAAAAGTAAGTCGAAAAATACAGATGATTAAAGCAAAAAAAATTGGTGTTTTTGCAAAAATAAGAACTTGCTGTAAAACATCAACTCCATATTCCCCAGTACCTAATGGATGTGTTAAAGAAGGGGAGGTTGGTTTAGATTGAATATTAAAATCTTTAGAAGTAAATTCAATAAAATATTCAAAAACATAGCTAGCGATAATAATGCTGAATAGAATTAAAAATCCTATTAAGAATTGTTTGTTTTTATATAATCTTCTTATCATATAAATGCCTTCTTTCTTCTATAATCAATTTTATGATTTCAAATAAAAAATAAAACGGAATCATCAAAAGAAGAATACCAATGGAGATAATTTCAGGATTTTGATGGCTAATTAAAAATCTAAATAATCCAAAAGAATTAAATAAAAATTCAAGAATAATTGAATTGGAAACTATTAATAACATGATAGATTTTGCATTATAAAAAATTGAAATTAAAGCATTACGCAAAACATGGTGTTTTAGTATATAAAAATGTTTCAATCCTTTGGCGATTGCAAGATCTATATAACTATTTGACATTTCATTTTTATAGTTAAGTAAATTTATCTTATAAAGATAAACCGTTGGCAAAATTGAAAGAGTTGCAATAGGTAAAAAGTATGTTTTATTAGTTATTGTAGAAAAGGGGATAGTAATAAGCCAATTCGTATTTTTATATATTGAAATAATGATTAATTGTACAGATATTATTAAAAATAAGTCAGGTATAGCTTCTATGGTGCTCAAACTTTTTGAAATTATAGATTGGATTCTTTTTGGTAAATAGAATGTGAAATTCGCTAAAAATATTGATAAAAATACAGCAATAAAAAAAGCTGAAATTATAATAGTTAAGGTATAAAAATATGACTCTAGTAAATTGGGTAGTAATAAGCGTTTAATTCCATAAATTTCATATGTTAAATGAAATGGGTCTAGTAGGGAATGAATCACTTTTTTTATATAATCAATATATCCTAACCAATTTAATTCTAATATAATTAATTCCCCTTTGTTTTGAGATGTATTCAAAAACAATTTTGGTAGACAGCAAATAAAAACAATTCCTAAAGCAGTTAAAATAATTTGTAGAAAAATTAATATAATCTTTTTTGTAAAGTACATAAAATATATCTCCTTAAAATGATTTGTTTTCATTGTTTTCAACTACTACTATCAAATGTCCTTTTTAATGAGAAAAATAATGATTTAATTTTCGTTTATTATAAAACGCTATCAGTGATATATTCTGAACATTTGAATATTCTTAAAATTTTTTATATTGGTGTTGACATTCGGAAAATAGTAATTTATTGTAATTAATGTAATAAAAAAACTTTAAGTGAGGGATACAGATGAACAAATTTATACGTGAACTAAAAACAGAAGAACTAACAGAGCATGTTGGAGGAATTGATCCTAAAAATGAAACAGTAATCCATGATGGCGGAGGAGTAGGACCTAATTGTAAGGTGTTATTTGTAGGATGTCGAGCTAAGGATTGGGGATTATGTCAATTATGGTATGATTTTTGTAGATCTTAATTTATATATTTAGCAAGTAAAAAAGGAGGAATACAGATGAACAAATTTATACGTGAACTAAAAACAGAAGAGCTAACAAAGCATGTTGGAGGAATTGATCCTACAAATGAAACAGTAATCCATGATGGCGGAGGAGCAGGACCCAATTGTAAGATGTTATTACTGGGATGTCAAATGAAGTATATATCTCAATGTAATTTATGGACGCAGTTTTGTAGATCTTAATTTATGTATTTAGCAAGTTAACAAAGGAGTAATACAAGTGAACAAATTTATACGTGAACTAAAAACAGAAGAGCTAACAAAGCATGTTGGAGGAATTGATCCTACAAATGAAACAGTAATCCATGATGGTGGAGGAGCAGGACCCAATTGTAGAAGGTTATCTACTTCATGTATGATGAATAATTTCAAATCGTGCACCCTATTTAACCAATTTTGTTAATACATTTAAAAATCAATTGTTTTTAGGAGGAATACAGGTGAACAAATTTATACGTGAACTAAAAACAGAAGAGCTAACAAAGCATGTTGGAGGAATTGATCCTACAAATGAAACAGTAATCCACGATGGCGGAGGAGCGGGTCCAAATTGTAGAAGGTTAGCTCAGTCATGTATTTTGAAAAATTTCAAATCATGTGGCCTGTTCGATCAGTTTTGTTAATGTATTTTTAAAAATAAATATTTTCAGGAGGATTTTAAATGAATAAGTTTATACGTGAATTAAAAGCAGAAGAATTAACAAAACATGTTGGAGGAGTTGATTCTAAAAATGAAACAGTAATCCATGATGGTGGAGGAGCGGGACCGAATTGTAAAAGTTTGCTGAATCAATGTATATTAAAAAATTTCAAAGCGTGTGGCTTGTTTGATCAATATTGCTATCGAGAGTGGTTATAAGGTATACGGATGAATTAATATAGTTTTATTGTAGTATATATAGTACCCTTAAAAGGTAAAATATCATAGTAGATTCTAGAAAACTTAATTTTCATTTATATATATATAATGATTTAATTTCTCTATAAACATTCTTGTAACCGATTTCAAAATTCTATTCAAAGAAGAAGGATTTTGAAATCGGCTTTTATAAAATATGAAAATATAAAATTACTAAAATATAATATTACATAAAGGTGATAATGAAATGAAATACGTACATACAAAACAACAAGAAGAATATGATTGTGGAATTGCTTGTGTAGCATCTATTTTTAAATATTATCATTTGCATCATGGTATTAATTATCTTAGGGATCAAGTTACTTATAAAAATGGATATGATTTAAAAGATTTGTTAGCGTTATTTAGTCAAGTTAATAATTTTTCTTGTAAAGCTGTTGAGATAAATAAAGAAGATATTGAAGAGGCACTAAAGCATATTGAAGGACCTTGTATAGCTTTAATAAATAAACAGGTCAATGAATCTTATGAAGGTCACTATATAATTATTTATAAACGGAAGAAAAATAAATTGGTAATAAGTGACCCGGGTAACGATAAAATATCTACAATTACTATTGATGAATTTAAAAAACATACTACAGGCATATTTCTTCTAATTGAATCTAAAAATAGTAATTCTGATAAAAAAACAAGTTATCATCAGAAATTTTTCAGGGAATTGATTAAAAATAATAAATTAAGTATCTCATTTGTCTTATGTTTATCTATTTTGTTTGTTTTATTTTCAATTAGTAACTCATTCTTCTTTAAACTCGTAATAGATGAGATTATTCCTCACAATTATGATTACCTATTGTTAGAATTTACTTTGATTTTTTTAGGAATCAATTTTTTAAGTAATGCATTTGATTATTTAAGAACTTACATAATTAATAAGGCTGCAATAAAATTAGATCAATCTATATCAAAAGAATTTTTCAGGAAAATATTAAAATTACCTATTAATTTTTTTGAAAATAGGGATGATGGTGACATTATATCAAGATTTAATGATATTTATTATATTAGAAATTTAGTAAATGTAGCTTTTGTTTCAGTAATATTAAATACTGTAATTTTTTTGGGAATAGGATTCGTCCTTTATAACATTAATGTTTTACTTTTTTTCACTGTTCTTATTTTGACGTTGATTTTGATAGCATTTACTTTTATGTATTATGATATTATCCAAAAAAGAAATAAAGATTCTATGAGTAAAAATGCTGATACACAATCTTTTTTAATACAATTTATAAAAAATATGACTAATATTTATTCTTTAAATAAGAAAGAATATTTTTCCTCTGCATTTAACAAAATATTCAATAGGGAACTTAATGCGGCGTTAAAAGAAGCAGTTACAATAACAAATAATAATGGACTAAAAAAACTTGTTCAGACTTCATTTTCTATCATATTATTATATGTTGGTGCTAAACAGATTATGGCGGATACTATATCATTAGGGGATTTACTTTTTATAAACTCTTTAACTATGTTTATGCTAAGCTCTCTAACAGGATTAATTGAATTGCAAGGAGAAATCCAAAAATCACTTGTCGCTAAGGATAGATTGACTGATTTAATGAATTATCCAGTAATTCAAAATAAGCCTCAGACAGATATTACAAGGATTAAAGACATTTCTATAGACAATTTAAACTTTAATATTAATGATCACTGTATTATTAAAAATGTTAATATGAATATTTCTAATAACGAAAAAGTTATTTTAATTGGTGAAAGTGGTTCAGGAAAAACTACGTTTTCTAAATTATTAAACAAACTCTATCAAACTAACGCCTCACAAATATATATTAATGGTGTTGATATTAATGAAATTAATGATAATAGTTTAAGAAAGGAACTTATTTATTTAAATGAAAATCCATTTCTCTTCAAAAATACAATTAAAGAAAATATATGTATGGGAGAATATTTTACTGAAGATGAAATTATAAAGGCTTGTCAAATTGCACAAATTTATGATGTAATCACTTCACTCCCTAAAGGTTTTAATTTCGTAATAAATGATAGTAATTCCAATTTATCTACGGGACAAAAACAGCGATTATGCCTTGCTAGAGCAATTCTTCACAAACCAAGTGTTTTAATTTTAGATGAATCACTTAGTAATGTAGATCCTGATAATTTCGTGAAAATTTATGATGCTTTATTAGGTTTAAATTCGATAATAATTTTTATTACACATAATCCTGAGTATATAACAAAATATGATAAGAAATTTATTTTTAGAGAAAAATCCATCTTCGAAATGCAAAGAGAATTAGAGAAACAATTAAATTAGAGGTGAATAAAATGTCAAAAAAAATCCTGTTTTCCAGTTTAGTTATTCTAATAAGTATAGGTTCTCTCTTTTTTATTTTCACTTCAAAAGACTTAGATAAACCTAATTATACTAATATCGATATGAAGGAATATAAAGGTAAAATAAACACAAAAGATAATTTTTATATTTACGTTTACAAAACTAGCTGTACAGCATGCCAAACTACTAAGCCATCATTAAATGAAGTGATTAAAGAAGATAAGAAAAAGGTATTTGCTATAAATATGGAGTCAGAAGAAAATATGGATATTGAATTTTTGAAAAAAAATAACATTCAAAAAACACCCACGCTACTAAAATATAAAAATGGGGAAGAAATGAACCGGGTAGAAGGGATCCAATCTAAATCTGAATTAAAGTCATTTTTGGCAGAATAAAATTAATTTGATTTTTTAAAGGAGTATATATATGATATATTTTTCTTTTCTTGTTTCACTAGTAGCTACGATAGGGAGTTTATATTTTAGTGAAGTAAAGGGTTATGTTCCCTGTAGTCTATGTTGGTATCAAAGAATTTTTATGTACCCAATTCCTTTGTTAATTTTTATTTCAATACTAATTAATGATAAAAATATAAAATATTATCTTCGTTATTTTTCATTGATAGGTATAATTATTTCTTCTTACCATAATTTCATTCAATTTACTCAACATAAAAGTAGCTTTTGTGGTGTTACAAGTAGCTGTCTAACAATCTATGAAAAATGGGGAGGTTTTATAACAATTCCGCTTATGTCTTTAACAGCATTTATAATAATATTTGCTTTATCATTTTTTATAAACGAGAAGGTTCTGTTACAAAGTTCGAAAAAATCATAAACTGATTGATAAATGAGAAACAATGTTTGGGATGTATCTAGTGGTTAAGTTGAAAAATTAAATGTATTACAAATAGTATTTCTCATTAAGTAGGAATAAAAGACAGAAGTAAAAGGTGAAATATAAAATACCAATTAAGATGAAATTTTAATTGTGTATTTTTTATACAATAAAATTGAATTTTAACAGGAATATATTTAATGTTTAAATCTAAAGGGAAAAGAATAAGAGTTCAGCAATGTAAAATTGCTAAATTCTTATTCTTTATTTTTTCCTATACTTCCTAAACTATCTTTAATAGTTGTTTCTCCAAGTTGATTGTTTAACAAAGCTGTATCTTGTTACATCACTTGTAACGAGTCCTTTTCTTCCATATATAATTTACTTGCTAATGTATGTCTTAATTTATGAGGAGACATTCTTTTTCCATATCCTTTTCAAGATTATTTAATGCAATTGGAATAGTCCAAAATGAATCTTCTTTACTTAATTTTCTTATTACATCAGTTTGTCTTTCTTTTAAGTTTATATCTTCCATACGAAGATTAGCCAATCTAATTTTTAAAAGCATTTAATTAAGTTAAAGTATCACTATTATTTTTTCTTTTAATTAAAGTTTTTTATAGACTTGATAGATATATGTTATAATATTTATCTATTAATCTATATTAATTAAATGTTAAGGAGAGAGGTATGGACAAATTAAGAAAAAGTATATCTATTTTTATTTGTACACTATTGTTAGTTTCAACCTTAGAAATGAATGCCATGATTCCTAAGGTTGCAGCTGCAAAGCTAGAATTTTGCGATGTGCCCAAAAATCATTGGGCAGAAAAAGCAATTTATGAGTTAGTAGATAAAAATATTACAGTAGGGATAGGGGGTGGAAAGTATGGAATAGAAAACCCAGTCACACGTGGACAATTCGCAACATTTATTTCTTTAGCATTAGATTTACCTGATGGCGATTCTAGTTTCCCAGATGTACCAAAGGAACACATGTTTTATAAAGGGATTAGTAAAATAGTACAGGTAGGTATCGCTAAAGGCTCAACTGATGGTAATTTTTATCCTGAAGATAACATCACACGCCAAGATATATCTGTTATGTTAAGTAAAGCATTAGAGTTAAAAGGGCTTACAAATAAAAAAGATCTTTTATTTATAGACAAAGATCAAATTTCAGACTATGCATTGGAAAGTATAAAGAATGTCGTGGCATATGATATAGCAAGAGGCGTTGGTGATAATAAATTCGCTCCAAAAGATAAATCTACAAGGGCTATGGCGGCTACATTAATTTATAATTTAATAAACGTTTTAAAGATAGATTCAAATAGTAGTGAGGTTGAAAAAGGAACTAACCAAAATAAGAAACCTGATAATGGAACTAATGAGAACGATAAAACAAACATGAATAAAAAGGATACTGATGGTGATGGTTTACCAGATATCTATGAAATTAATAATTCACATACAGATCCAAATAAAAAAGATACCGACGGTAATGGGATATTCGACGGCCTAGAGGATTTAGATAATGATGGGTTGTCAAACATCGCAGAATTCAAATTGAAAACAGATCCATTAAAGGCGGATACTGATGGTGATGGATTATTAGATGGTACCGAATTAATGTTAACACATACAAATCCACTATTGCAAGATAGCGATAAAAATGGGGTTATGGACGGAAATGAAGATCCGGATAAGGATGGGTTAAGCAATATACATGAACAAGAAATCAAAACAGATCCATTAAGGGCCGATACTGACGGGGATAATTTATTAGATGGTCAAGAATTAGAAAAGAAAACAAATCCATTAAAGAAGGACAGTGATGATGATGGCTTAGATGATGATAGCGAATTTAAGTTTTCTTGTGATCCTAATAATCCTGATACGAATGGAAATGGTGTTTTAGACGGACAGGAGCTATTTAATCAAACTGTAAAAAATCCTGATTTAGGAGTTTCCGTTAATTTTTCAGTAACAGGTGATGCAGAAAAATCAACTGTCATCTCTGAAGGTACAGACTTAACAAATATTATAGGTTCTACAGGAATTATAGGAAAATCCTTATCATTTAGTACTACTTCAACATTCCCTGAGGCAAAAGTTTCAATTGATTTAAGTAACTACGATTTGGGTTCTACATCATTAGAAAATGTTCGCCTATTTTACTATAATCCTGCTACTCAAACCGTTGAACCAGTAGCCATACAAACAATGGGTAAAGATAACGTTTTAACAGCAACATTACAACATTTTTCTACTTATGTGTTAGGTGATATTTCTAAATGGAATCAAATGTGGCAAGATGGCTTAAAACCAGGAGCGCTCTCATACGTAGGAGAAACAGAAAAAAAGCCAGTCTCAATTGCATTTGTTATTGATAGTTCAGGTAGTATGGGGATTGGATGGAACAATGATTATAATAAAGATATAAATCGTAATCGTGTAAAAGGAACAATAGAATTAATCAATATTTTAACAAATAAGGATTATGCGTCTGTTATTGATTTTGACAATCGTTCAATTGTCTTACAAGATTTTGTAAATGGAACTGACGAAAATAAGAAAAAACTTAAAGACGCTGCAGATGCAATAGATGCTTCTGGTGGAACATCTATTTATTCTGGAATAGATCAAGCTTTAGATTTATTTGAAAACCATAAGCAGAACTTGTCTGGTACAACTAAGCAAATTATTTTACTTACAGACGGAGAGGACGACTATCCGCGAGATTATAGTCCAGAAATTGAAAGAGCAAAACAAATGGGAGTTAAAATTCATACTATCGGTCTTGGAGACTCCTTTGCTGAAGAGTTATTAAAAAACTTATCCACTAATACTGGTGGAGACTTCTTTATTTCTAAAGATTCCCATGCTTTAGTAGAAACTATGTTTAATGCTGGTCAATCTTCAGGAGTATATAAGGATTCGGATAAAGATGGCTTACCAGATTGGGTAGAAGAAAAGGGTGCCTATTATGTTAAGGACACATTTGATATCGTATATAAAACCGATCCTAACAATCCTGATACTGATGGTGATGGCTTATTAGATGGCGAAGAAATTGGGAATTGGTATTATAATCCTAAAGACAAAGACAAAATTTATATTACTAGAAATATGACGTCCCAAGAAAGTTATAAACCAAATACATCTAATCCATCTAAAAAGGACAGTGATAATGATGGTGATAATGATAAAATAGACGATAAACCATTTGTAGCATTTAGACCACCAGTAGTATTGTTACATGGTATTTTGTCTAGTACAGAATTCGGATGGGGAGCCGAAGTGAATAAAATCGACAATAACCAAAGCATTTGGAGATTATTTAATTCTAGAGACTATAGAGCTGACATAGAAGAAAATATCCCTTCTAGAAATACTTATTCAGGAAAAACATATGCAAAAGGTGATTCATCTGAATACAGTAACATTGACCTAAATTATATTAAAAATACCAAGCGGGGAGAACTAGCAAGGTTCTTAGAAGAAAAAACAGGATTTGAAAAAAATAAGACTCTTTTTGCTTTTAATTGGGAGGCGAACGGGCACATCAATGTTGCAGGAAAACAGTTTGCAGGATATTTATCTAATCTTAGTGGCCATTTGAAAGATATTCCAGATGTTGATTTTACAAAGAACGGACAACCATATTATACTTTAGTTGGTCACAGTGCAGGTGGATTAGTTTCAAGATATTATATTGAAAATATTATGGATAATAGTAACCCTCAAATAGAAAAATTAATTACAGTAGGTACACCTCATTGGGGTTCAAATGCGTTTACAAATCCAGGTCCATGTGGGACTGTAATGGAAGATTTAGATAGAGACGATAGTTATTTATTTTATGAAAACGACCCTAATTGGATTTCATTCTGTCCTAAACCTAAGAATGATCAACTTAGTCTAAATAATAAAAATGTAAAATATTTTGCTCTAGGAGGAATAAAAACAGATCATTATTATGATGGAAACACTATAGAAATGGATATACCTAGTAAAATTACTTCTTCTCCTGTTGATTTATTTAAATATTTTCAAAAAGAATTTAAGAATAATACAAATTCTTTCTTCCCTGATTTATTGAACGATGAATTAGGCATAGAGAATGAGGGAGGACCTTTTGGGGATACTTATGTCACTGGCGGAAGTTCTTTAGGAATCCCCTCCACTATTCAAAAGGAACAAGAGACTAGAATTAATACTATACCATTAGAAAAAAGAACACTTTTTTATGGAAAGGCAGATGAGGTAGAACATACAAAAATTAATCATAATGAAAGAACCTACAAATGGATCTCTAATAACTTAATTAAATGATTTTCAAACTAATAATGTAATATACCAAACTTATAGTATCTATTCTAATTTTTGTTAATAAATTAATATAAAAAATAATTCTTTTGTTCATATTAATTTATGAATAGAAACTTAAACTGGAACGTCTTACACATCCAACAAAGGAAGTTAATAGTAATGATTTACAAATTAATTAGATTTTTTTTAACAACACTCCTAGGTGGTGTTACTGGAATATTAGGGATTTTCAACATAGCTGCACCAGCTACAGGTGATTCTTTAATATTTATCATTTCAATATTATTGTGGATTTGTCTATCAATATTTTACTTTATCTATTTATTTTTTATGTATAAAAAAGAGAATCAGGATCCAATAGCTATTATTTTAACGAAAGTGCTTATGCATGTTTGCTTATTTTTTGTATCTGTAATAGTGACACCTACATTGATACTACTTTTAGGCAACTAGTGATTTTATTTTAAAAGGAGCTTTGTTACTTAATTGTTATAGTTTTAGAGGTTATCCAATAAATATAAAAACAAAACATTTTAGTAAAAAAAGAGGGCTGTTATTTCGCCCTCTTTTTATTGTTTATTTTCCCCAATTCTTCCTAAGCTATCTTTAATGGTTGTTTCCCCAAGCTGAGTATATAACAAAGCTGTATCTTGACTGGTATGCCCAAGTTGTTGCATCACTTGTAACGAGTCTTTTTCTTCCATATATAATTTATTTGCCAATGTATGTCTTAATTTATGAGGAGACATTTTTTTGCCAAAGGCTTTAGTATATTTTTCTACTATATCTTGGATAGCCCTAACAGAAAGAGGCTGTGCAGTATGTTTATACTTCGATAAGAATACATTTTGTAATTCTTTCCCTGGAGCATATTTTTTATCTCTAATCTCCATATATTTTTCAAGATCATTTAATGCAATTGGGGTAATCCAAACGGAATCTTCTTTGTTTCCTTTTCGGATTACATCAATTAGTCTTTCCTTTAAGTTTATATCTTCCATGCGGAGATCGGCCAATTCACTTACACGAATACCACTACCAAGAAAGAGAGAGAGGATAGCTACATCACGCTCCTTATCTCTTAAGAAATAGAATAACTGATGTTTTGTTAAAGATTTTTCATGTTCGTACTTAACATAATTCAGAAATTCTTGATCATCATCATTATGGAATATTTTAGATCTCATACGTTTTGCACGAGCATTTAATGTTTCTTTATCTTTATGTATTTCAATTTTAGCCATTACATTTCTATAAAAATAGCATTCTCCATCTTCATTCTCTGATAGGGCGGTGAGGTACTTAAATAAAGACTTTAAGGCCGAAATTTTTCTGTTAACAGAGGAATTCTGCATGTTTTGTTGTAGTTTTAGAAACCTCATAAAGTTCTCAACATCTTTTTTCTTTAAATTCTCCAAATCAGAGAAGGATATGTCTTTAATGGGCTTAAATTCAATAATTTGTTCAGATAATAGCCAATTAAAGAAGACTCTAAAATCATATACATAATTCAGTAGGGTGGAGGGAGAGGCATCATGCAATTCTTTGTACTCCACAAATTCTTCTATATAAAAGGGCATTTCATTTAAATTCTCGTATAATTTCTTACGATGTACGGATTTTTGACGTTGTTTACTGTAATCCATAAAAATCACCTCATATATACTATAACAGAAAAGGTACGCGAACACAAGTTCGCGTTAAATTCAATTTTTACACAAACTTATTTACATAATTAAATTATGAGATGCTAATATAAAATCAATAGTGAAAGGAATAATGTATTTACTCAAATAAAAATTATAGATAATTAAGTGAGAAATTCGTATTTAACCATAAAAAATGGTGGAAAAACTACATATAAATGTATTTAAAATAAAACAATTTTTATATATAAATTCATGCAAAAAAATCAATATATGAAAACAGTTTAAAATTTGTTATCTAACATGTATTAGTTAATTTAATCATGATTTTGAGGAATTAATTAGATAAACATAAGAAAAAATCCTATATATTAAAAGGTAATTTACTATGAAATTTTTCAATGAATAGTTCAGTATTTAATAATTTCTATATAAAATATGAATTATATAGCCACATGCCAATATACTAAGATTAATGTAATTGAGCTTGAAATCCCTAAATACGGTATTAGATTTTTATTTAACTATCTTATTGTTCGTAAAATTGGTATTTCGTGCGAAGTTTGTGTTTTTTTATCCGCTTAATCCTATTGAGACGTATTTTAACAACTTCAGATAAAAAACAAATATGAGTTAGAATTTAAAAATTAACTCCTTCCCTCTTACGCTTAAGTCAATAAACAAGATTAAATACTATAAAAAACTTGTAATTCAATTCATTGTTTCAAATGAATTTGTATCTTCCTTATATAAAATTTCATTTGAAAGTTATATACATTTTTCTTCTTCTGTAACATCGATCTAATAACAATGGTTATAACTTCTTTTTATATAAGCTAGAAACAATATTTCCAATCTTCTTTACTCAAGAATATGAAGTAAATCACTATAATCTAATGCATAATATTTAATCATCTCATTATTATTTTTTATAGTGAGTGGTTTGACACAAGTTATGTGAAAATCTCTTCAATTACTTCATAACAATTAATTATCCAAATATAGCGACACCAAATCCATAGCACCTATAAATTCAATCTTATAACGTTTATTTCTTCAACATTACATGTCTGTTACTTAATAAAGTTCTTAGATTGCTTAATTGAAAAATAGACCCTTAGGTAGACAGATTTATATTTTTTAACTGTCTATCTAAGGGTCTATTTATCTTTTTTATAAAGGTTTTTTATTTTAAATTACAACAATTTTTCTTATTACTATCTTCGTATTTCCTTCTAATTATATAAATAATTGGAGAACCTATGATTGTAGGAAGTAACCAGAAAATTAGAGGATTATAATTATTTAATACGGGTAATCTATTTACATTTACTACAAGAACCGCAGTTAGAATAGCAATATATGAACCGAGTATGCTCCCTATATGTATAGCAAGCCAATTTTTACATTTAAACTTTCCAGCTAAATAACCTATTAGAGCTAAAGAATATGAAATAAACCCAATATAGAGTAAATGCGAACTGCTTTCCCAATGTATTATTGCCATACCTATTGTAGTTATTAAAACAATTATAAAGCTAAAATGATAAATTTCTCCTAATTTTTTATGTAGTCTCATTTTCTTTGGCGTGAGCATTGCTGCAAGTCCAGCTATAAGACAAATAACTCCTACAAGAATATGTATAAAAAGAATCATTCTAAACATTTAACGTTTTTACTCTCCTTTTTATTTAGAAATTAAGAGGATTAATCTTTATCCATGTATTGCTTAATTTTTCTCTCTTCCCAATTCTGAGTATTAAAGTAGTAAAAAAATACTACATAGAGTAAATGTACTAATATACCTATACCCCAACCAAAAATAGATTTAGTTACCCATAAATTGCTGGGAGATTTAATTAAATTTGCGATTATTAAGAAAATATTCACTGATATATATATAAATAAATGGGTGTAGAAACCTTTTAATCGCTTCATTTTTCTAATTGCATTTTGATGTCTTGCACTTTTTTCATTCTCCAAGATCAGTACCTTCCTTAATTCTATTAATTTTTAACTTCTTATTTTTTCTGTAAAATATTGAAATCAATATACTTATAAATATATACGGTAGAGCATGACTAAAAACTGTAGAAAATACGCTAGAAAATTCATCCCTTGTATAAGAGATTACGTTGTCGGTATAATTTTTAAGTTCTCGATTAATGATTAAAATTTCTTGATCAACTTGTTTTGTAACTTGATCTGTAATTTGTTTTTTCACTTTTTCTTGTGCAGCTGAAGGATAATGAGATAAAGAATTTTCAACATTTTTATCAATTAAATCTTGTCTCTCCGATACAGAAACTTTAGGTTGTTCAATTACTTTTCCAATAGTTGATTCACTACTTATTCTCACCTTAGTATTTTCTATAATTTCTAACCGTTTTTCCGGTGAAACATTAATATCTTGGGTTTGTTCTTTAGCATATGAAATTACATTTTGTTTTTTTGATTCAACCTCATGTGTAATAGAAGAGACAAATATAGCTACTGCTAAAACTACTCCAATTTGACGTAACATTGTAAATACGCTCTGTGAAGCGGTTAGCATTTCCCCCTCAAAAGAAGAAACACTTGCCATAGTTGCAGGAGAAATAATAAAACTAAATCCTACTCCAAGTGTTATACCGATTACTATTATTTCTGATACTGTACTAGAAGTGTTCAGGTGCGCTAACTGGAAATACGAAGTTGCTACAGCTAGATAACCAATGATAATGGGAATTACATAACCAATTTTCTTTACTAAGAATCCCACAAAATTCACTACAATAAAAATTGTCACTGAAATAGGAGTTATTAAAAGTGCTGCTTGTAATTCCGTTTTCTCTTGAAAGTTTGTTAAAAATTGAGGTAATAATACCATAACTCCAACTAAAAATAAGTATCCAGTTGATACTGCTAAAGTAGCCCCAACATATAAACGGTCTTTAAAAAGATTGAGGTTCACCATTGGATTTTGGCTATTTTTTTCCACTATAATAAACGTTATCAAAGTAAAAACAAATATGAGGAAACAAAGTAACGATACAAAACTTGTCCATCCCCATGCGTTCCCCTTAATTAATACTAAATTTAAGCTGAAAATTCCAATCGCAGATAAAATGAGTCCGGCCCAATCTAGTTTTGCTTGCACACGAATATCTTTTTTGAATGGAAGGATTATGAAAGCAATGACTAATGTTACCATGCAAATAGGTATATTTACAAAAAAGACCCAATTCCATCCAAGATTTTGAGCGATTAGTCCACCTATGCTAGGGCCAAGCGCTGTTGAAAGTCCTTGTGTAGCTCCTAATAAACTTAATGAAATATGCCTTTTGTTAAGTGGTAGTGATTCTATACCAATAATAGTAGCTACCGGTACTAAAATAGCTGCACCTATACTTTGACAAAAACGAGCAAAAATTAACATATCGCCACTTTCAGAAAATCCACAAAGAGCTGATCCACCTGCGAAAATAATGAGACCTATAATGAAAAATTTCATTTTCCCATAAATTTCAGCTAATCTCCCCATAGGAATTGATAAAACAGCAATTGTCATTGTATATGTATTTAACATCCAAGAACTAGTTTCTAATGTTGTATTTAAATCTTTCTGGATAGCTGGTAGCGCAATGTTCATTATAGTGGTATCTAATAAGCAAATAAAAATCCCTAAACACATTAGTAATAGAATAGGGAAACTGCTTATGTTTGATTTATCGTCCATATCTTCACCAACTTTCTTTTTTATAGAATATTAAAAAGTATTACTTTTATGTAGACAAGCACCAGAGTAATTAGGTATGTGAGTTAAACTTATAACTGCATGTTTAATTTCATACGTCTGATACCAGAGAGTTGGTGCTCCTCTGGTATCCCGCTGAATAAAAATATCATTTAGGTTCGTTTTAGGGTGAATTTTATTATAAGCTAACTTTACTGCAAGACATGCCCCAATACGTTCTATAAATCTACCATTTGATTTTGCATATTGTATATCGTTTTTATGTAGAAACTTTAATAAGGAAGTAGTATTATTATCCCACATATACTCTACTTTTTTATTATTTAGAATAATTAGTTGCAATTCCTCTGTTTGCTCGTAATAAAAAACTAAATTATCCCATAAATTTTGCATATCAGCTTTCATATTTCCCTACCACAATGCTAGTATAAGTGCCACCGAAGTTTGCAGAATTAAAGATAAAATTATTTGCAGATTTTAGTTTTTGATTTTCTGTTGCAAAATTCAACTTATAAATAGGTTTTTTTACCTTTAACCCTGGAATTTTATGATTATTAAATGCTTGTAGAGCAGCTACAATATGAATTGGAGTCATTCCACTTAGATTATATCCATTTTTATTACTTAAAGTAGTTACTGGGATCTTGGTTCCACCAAAGTGACGAATAGCATTCACTTCTGTAAGATCCATAGAACGTAATCCTCGAGCATCAGAGAAAATTGCATCAATATCATCAACAGAAAGACTACTTTCTTTTAATGCATCATTCATTGCAAAAGAATATGCCTTACCATTTGGGTTATTTCCAGCAATTCTATATGCATCGGACGAAATACCATACCCTTTAATTTGTCCATAAACATCTGCTTTTCGTTCTTTGGCATGTTTTTCTGATTCTAAGAAAATAGCTGTACTTCCACAAGATAAGGCCATTCCATCACCTTCTCTCTCAAATGGATAAGGAGAATTTCCTAAAATACCAAGTCTATCGTAACCAGCATGTATTGTTTCAGTATACTCGTCTGCTACAACTACTAAGGCAGCATCAATTAATCCTTGGTTTATCATATGGTATGCATATGCAATTGATTGACTCCCCGCAACATTTCCCGTACAAATAGTGGTAGATGGACCTTTAATTTGAAAAGCTGAACAAATATGACCGGCCGCTGCATTCATTACTGTATTAGGAAATTGGCTAGGGTTAACTTTCTTCACGCCATCTACTACAATAGTTCGATGTATATCTTCAACAGTTTGAATTGGACCTGAAGATGTACCATAAATCACTGCAATTTTATCACTATTATCACGGTTTATTTTAATTCCTGAATCATTAAGTGCCATTTTAGAGCTAGCTAAAGACAATTTCCCCAATAAGTCTAAGCGTCTAATTAGAGAAGGATTAATATATTTTAAATATTTCTTTTCAGGAACTAATGCCCCCATCTTTCCAATATATTGTTCTTTTTCAAAGTTGATGGTGTCTATAGCACTAGTGCCTTTTTCAATTGATTCCCAAAGTTCATCTTTACCGATACCAAGAGGTTGTACGCAGCCAATACCAGTAATTAAAACTTTTTGTTTAAACTCTGGTAGTACATTAGTCTGTTTGTGCTTTTCCTCATATTTCTTAAAAATTAGCGATGCATTATTTCCTCCAAAAGCAAATGAATTAGATAGTACTGTATTAATAGGCATCGATCTGCTAATGTTAGGGATGAAATCCATATTATATGGATTTTTAGCAAAACTAATTGTTGGAGGAGCAATTTGATTCATTAAAGAAAGGACGCATGTAATTCCCTCAACGGCACCCGCAGCACCTAAAGTATGCCCTATCATTGATTTAGTACTACTTACTGGCACGTTTTTATCTGTATTTGAAAAGAGATTTTTTAGTGCTGTTGTTTCTGCCGAGTCATTGGCTCTAGTACCTGTTCCATGTCCATTTACATAATCTATATCTTGAGGTGTTATATTAGAACGCTCTAATGCCATTTGCATAGATTTAAATGCACCAGCCCCACCAGGATTTGGTGCAGTAGGATGATATGCATCACTTGTTAAGCCAAATCCCGTTACTAATGAAAGTATTTTCGCCCCTCTTTCTATAGCACGATCAAGTCTTTCGAGAATTAGAATACCGGCCCCTTCAGCGAGTGTGATTCCTTTACTCTGTGAATAAGGGGAACAAGGTTCGTCAGATAAAGCTTTTAAACTATTAAAACCAGCTAGTGATAACATTGATAAAGGATCTGCTCCCCCAACAACTAACATATCAGCCTTACCACTTTTAATTAATTCAATCCCATACCCTATTGCGTTGCTTCCTGCAGAACAAGCTGTAGAAATAGCAACTTTAGGTCCCATTAGATTAAATCGCATACTTAAGAAATCTGCTGCAGTATGAAGAGGGTATGATAATAAAAGATTGGGGTCTGTATGTTCATAGCCCGTTCTTATCCATTGCTTATGAAACTTTTCACCGTTAGGAATCCCACCTAGAGATGTACCCAAGATGACACCTTGTTTAAAAGAATTATAAAAACCTGTAGGTATATTGGCTTGCTTCAGAGCTTCTGATGCAGCTAAAAAAGATAATTGTGTACATCTTTCCGTCTCTTCCATCTCTTTTTTTGTCATGAATTTTTCAGGAGAGAAGTTTTTTACTTCTCCCGCATAATTTGTTAATAATTCACTAGAATCCAGTTGAACCATTTCACTAATACCAGTTTTTCCTGATTGTACTTTATCCCAAAACTCATATTGATTGTTTCCTAATGCAGATAAAATACCTAATCCTGTTATTGCAATTTCCATAGTAATCCTCCTTAACCAATACGAATCGATAGACTCTTTGGATAAATCATTGGACTTGAAACTGTCTTAATAGTCATATCGTTATCTAATGTGAAAGTTAATCCCGAAGCTACATACATTTCATCTAAATAAGCTACACCAATATTTCTATTAAGTCCAGGTGAATAAAGTGTATGCTGAATATAACCCACCTTATTTCCATCAACTATTATATTTTGATTTTCAGATATCTTTGAATCTGATGTAAAACATACTAGTACCTGAGATAAGCCTGAAGTTAAACCTTCTAAATTTTTATCTTTCCCAATGAATTCCTTATTAAAATCAAGCAACCAATTCACACCTGATTCTACTATTAATTTACTGGAAGTTGCCTCTTTAGACAAATCTGGAAAGCGAACTTCTAATCTACAAACATCTAAAGCATCTAAACCGATTTGTCTAATATTGATTTCAGATAGATCATATGCAAATAATGCCTTCCAAAAAAGATTTATTCCTGCTTCAGGCCCAAAAACTTTATATCCATATTCTGCTGTATATCCTAATCGAGCGATATACAGGTTGTGTCCCTCAAAGTTAAATGGTGCAAAGTTTTTATATGGAAGAATCTCGATAGGAAAAGGTAATAAAGATTGCGTGACTTCCCACGATTTTGGTCCTTCTAGCTGAATCATATGAAGCTTTCCAGCTAAATTTTCTATTACTACACCATCTTTTAAACGTGACTGTAAATAATCTTGAGCTTTTTCTGAAAGACTTGGTTCTATTTCCAGTATATAGCCATTTTCCATAACATAAACAGTTAAATCTGCCACTAAGTGTCCATCTTCATCTAACATTAAACAATTGACAGTTTGTTCCTCAGTTAAATAGTCTAAGTCTTTAGTAATTATTTCTTGTAAAAAAGAAGCAGCAGCATCACCACTTACTTTTAAAAATGTGTTAAACGAAAAGTCTAAAACTGCCACCTCTTCCCTAATAGCTTTGTATTCTTCCTCCAAGCCATAAAAAAAACAAGGAACGTTTTGATTACCAACTATTTTAGTTATCGCCTCTACTGATTCATTTGCAGGAGATTTTCTATACGTCATTTTTATTCATCCTTTTTTTTAAAATTTTACACCTTTTCAGACACACTAATTGAACCTTCTACTACAATTTTTCCGTTTACTTCCGCCCAGACTTTCACTTGACTTAGTGCACCCATTTTTCCAACTACCTTTGCACGTAAGATTAGCTGATCACCTGGTATAACTTTATTTTTAAATTTTATATTCTTAACGGCTGCTAAATATCCTACTCGATCAGCATAATTAGTATCATTTAAAATATCGTTTGATTCTAATTCCACGATAGCTTTTGATACATAAATTACTGCAATTAATTGTGCCATTGCCTCAATTATAAGAACACCTGGCATAATTGCTTCTCCTGGAAAATGTCCTTGAAAGAATGGTTCATTTGCTGTGACATTTTTAATTGCTTCACCCTCAACTCCTGGGTTCAGTTTATTGACTCGATCTATTAATAAAAATGGATAGCGGTGAGGTATCATATTTTTTATTTGATCGAGCTCTAAAGGTAATTTTAATAATTTCTTATCTAATAGATCATTCATAGATTTTCATTCCTTTGTGAATTAATAAAATCAGCGATTTTATTAATTGAACCCAGAACTTCCATATTATCGTCTGTTAGCATCACATCAAAAACTTCTTGTAGAGCAATTGAGATTTCAAGAGTATCGATAGAATCCAACTCTAGTCCTCTACCAAATAAAGGTTGATTATCAGCAATCCATTCTGGTTCAATATTTAAAGAAAGTCTTTCGACAATTTCTGTCTTTATTTGTTGGCAAAGTTGTTTACGTTCATTAACTTGTTCTAATAAATCATCTTGAGTTATTGTTGACATTTTATTTTCCCCTTTAATGTTTTTTAAGTAGTTAATCCGCCATCAACCACTATGCATTGACCCGTTATGTAGCTTGCTTTAGATGAAGCTAAAAAACCGATTGTTTCTGCGACTTCATCCGCTTCACCTATTCGCCCTAATGGAATATGTTGAATATATGAATCTAAAGTATTCTGTGGCATATTGTTTGTCATACCAGTTTGTATAAATCCGGGTGCTATACAATTTACACGAATATTATAAGAAGCTAACTCTCGAGATAAAGTTTTTGTCATGGCAATAATTCCGCCTTTTGAAGCACTATAATTAGCTTGACCTGGTTGGCCTTTTAATCCACTAGTTGAAGAAACATTAATAATAACGCCCTGCTTTTTTGTGGCCATCATCTTGGAAGCTTCTCTTATACATAGGAAAGTACCTTTTAAATTAATATTTAGTACATCATCCCAGTTTTTATCTCCCATCATCATTAACCAACTATCTCTTGTAATACCCGCATTATTTACTAGAATATCTAGTTGCCCCCATTTATTCTTTATAGTTCTAAACATCTCTCTGACAGAGCTTACATTTGATACATCAGCACAAACAAAGAGTACTTGATCTTGTTTGTTAGACAGTATTTCTTTAAGTTCTTTAACGTAGTTTCCTTCTTTGGAATAATTGATTATCACCTTTGCACCTTCATTTAAAAAGTAAAGTGCAGTTGCTCTTCCAATTCCTTTACTTGCGCCTGTAACTAGGACAACTTTGTCTCTAAACACCTACTTCCACCTCCCTTTCTAGTTGCTTTTTAAATCTCAGTAAGTCACTCCTGTTCCCGATGTTTGTGACATTTAAATTTCTGTGGGATGATTTTATTAAACTAGATAAAACACGTCCCGGTCCGATCTCAAGGACTAAGTCTGGTTGGAAAGACTCAATTGTTTCCATGGATTTTTTCCATAAAACAGATGATATCATCTGTTTTTTTATTAAAGTAATAATACTCTCTTCACTCACCTCAGCTTCACCATTTACATTCATTACAATAGGCGCTGAAGGTTCATGGAATTTCGCAAGTTCTAAATAGTGAGAAAAACAACTATTAGCATCGTTCATTAATACACTATGAAAAGCTCCACTAACTTTTAAAGGGATGGTACGGGCCTTCAACTTATTTTCAATAACATTCTTGAACTTTGCTATTGATTCATTAGCCCCACTAATAACTAGTTGGTTCGCAGAATTGTAATTAGCAATTGTTATAGTATTATGTTGTTCTTTTATCTCTTCATGTAATAAAGAAATTATTTTTTGCTCAGGGCTTAACACAGCCAACATTCCACCACTATTCTTTTCACAAGCTACACTCATTAATTTCCCTCTAATTTTAACTAAATTGAAGCCTTCCTCGAAACTTAATGCGCCAGAGGCAACAAGGGCAGAAAACTCACCTAAACTATGTCCCCCGAACAAAATTGGTTTTAGGGAATATTTGCTTGATATAAGTTCAAACAAAGTAACGCTTATAACAAAAATATACGGTTGAGCTATTTCTGTTTTTTCAAATAATTTTATATTATTAGGATAAAAAAGTTCATCTAAAGTTAAATTAGCTAATTCTGCTACTTTTCTTAAACGTTCTGCAAACAACGGAAGAGAAAGAAGGTCTTTTCCCATACCAATAACTTGACTACCTTGCCCTGGAAAAACAACTGCTACTTTTTTATTCAATACTTTCAACTCCTTTCTATAAGATTAAATGAGTAACAATACAGTCCTTGAATTCTTTATACGATCCCATAATAGAATTAGTAGGTAGATCAACCCTTTCATACAAAGGGTCTCTTAGCGTAACTAAGAGTTCATTGTTGGGCAATATATCTACTTGAATGTCTTTAAAACAAAAACCCTTCGGTAGTTGTTTAATTATTTTGGCAACTGATTCTTTAGCGGAAAATAAAATTGCCCACTGATGTGAATCATATTGTTCTATCTCATCAGTAGTCAAGATACGAGAAATAAAAGGTTCTCCACTTCTTGATACGGCTAACTTAAATCTTTCAATATCAACTAAGTCAATCCCAACCCTAATCATTTGTAAATCTCGAAAACACTCAAAAACTTATCCTTTTTTTCCTGTGAAAATCTAACATATAATTTATGAGTTTTTTTATCTTGTAAAGCATGACGACTTGTTCCTTCAGCTATTAACAATTTTCCCTGTGATTTTAAAATCTGGTATTCAAACTGAAATGTAAAACCCAAAGTAGAAGACATTGCAGCTGAAGAGGGATGTTTCATTCGAGTTCGAATAATAAGTTCATCTCCATACTTAGCGGGCTGACGATATTTTGCAGTGGTTTCTAAAGTTATTACATCAAATTCATCTGTCAAGTATTCTAAATCTACCTTTTCAGCGACATATTCTCTTCCTAAATCAAAATAAAGAAAGTAATTCCCGTAATATACATGATTTTGAGAGTCCACTTCTGACCATCTTACTCTTACTTTTGTTTCAAGCCATTTCATAATCCTCTACCCTTTCTAATTTTTTATTATAGGGACCAACCACCATCTATTGAAATACAGGAACCCGTTATAAAAGAAGCCTTAGGTGACGCTAAATAGGCGACCAATTTTGCGACTTCTTCTGCTTTACCTGTTCTTCCAATAGGGGTTTGAGCTAATTTCATCACTAATTTTGAGGCACCAGGAATTTTCTTTGTATCCTGACAAAATGAACGCACAAAAGAAGTTTGAATAGGTCCTGGAGATATTGCATTAACTCTAATTTTTTTAGGTGCTAATTCCTTTGCTAGACATTTAGTTAATGTAACAAGAGCAGATTTCATTACCGTATAAATTGCTGACTTCTCTTCATAAGTTTCTCCGAGTACAGAGGAAATATTGATTATACTTGGATTCTTAGATTTAAGTAGAAAATTACTCGCTCTTTTACTAAACACTAACGCGGATTTAAGATTTATATGAAATCCAAAATCCCAGTCTTCTTCTGAAGTATCGAGAACCCCACCTAACTTCATAGCACCTACTCCATTAAACAAAAGGTCTAAATGTTTTTCCTGGGAAGAGAAGTAAGAAAAAAAACTACTAATATCTTTCTCATTTAAAACATCACATATAATGGGAATGATATTATTATCATTCCCATTATTTACAATTAACTTTTCGTTCTTATCTAATGCATAAACTCGATAACCTTGTAATACTAATTCGATAGCAGTTGCTCTTCCAATTCCTGATCCTGCACCAGTAACTATAGCGACCTCCATATTACACAATCACCTCCATAAATAAATTCAATAAATAACCAAGGGAAAAAATGTCATAGTTATTTTTTACCACTAAATAAATAAAAAATCAACTATTTTTCTATATATTTAGATTAAATGATTTATTGACCTTAAATTTAAAGATGCCTATTAGAAGTATATAGAAGACTTCGATTCAGCCAATAAATATTGATGTACTGTATGAAAATAGATAAAAAATTCTATTTTAAAAAAATTAATTTTGTTCAGCTAAATTTTCATTCTTAAAATAGAGTTTGCAATACTTTATATATTATTCACTGCAATAACACTATACTAAATACTAATTTTTAACATATACAATGCGTTAATATCCTTTTATATTAATGAACTGATTATATATACTAGAATAATGATTCTAAATAGGATGCGGGAAAACAAATGAAAAATTCCCTCTTAAGTTACGTCTGATTACTCTCAAGCCACCGTAGTTTCCTAGTCCTATTTTTATTAAAATAATTATTTTGTCAAATTTGATTATGCAATATTGCATAATTTCTACTTTCAAACTTTACACATGCGATAATTTATTTATAAAAATGGAAAATTACAGCAAGGATGATTTATATGAGCAAGTTCCGAAAGTAGATAATTAAACATTTACAAACCTTCTGGGGTTGCTTAGCATTCGGTGTATTTATGTTGGTTATCTACTTAATTTTTGATTTATCAGCTACACCTTTAAATTCATTAAGCTGAATACAATTTATTTACTCAAGTTATTATTCTTCTAACATATACAACCTTTACTACAAGGAAATCAGAATACAATTTTGGCAGATATATCGTGCTAGTAAACCTTTATAGCAAATATAAGAGCCCTCCCCATTCGGGACGGCTCCTATATTTGCTATAAATGAATTCAATTTTATGAAGTGAGTTTTGTATGATAAATCTCCATAATTTTTTAAAATATTTATTTGATATAGATTGAAGTTCACATCGTATTAAATGGAGCGTTAATAGATGTTTTTTTGTATTCAAATGTTCCTTGCTGATGCCCAGAAGCATCCCACTTATAATACCAACCAACGATTGGCTTTCCACCAATTATAGTAGAACCAATATTTTTCACATTAAAACCATTCATTTTCGCAAATAGATTTTGACCATATCCCATTTCCTTCGTAGTAATATATAAGTATTTTCCCCCGTGGTCACGTGTTGTGCTAAAACTGTTTGGATTAATAGTTTCTACTCCGTCCTGCTCAGACTCTACTTGTACGACATTTAGTGAAGTAAGTGGTGCTGCAGGTCCAGCAGAAGCTTCTGTTGCCATTCCTAAACCGACAAACGCAGTAATTGCCAAAGATGAAATAGGGTGTTTTTGTTATAAATTACTCATCATAATCCGTATCATCTACTGCAATAAAATCTTTCTTACATCCAGGACACATAGCTAAAAAATCTGGATGATGATCAACGTCATAAAATCGGAACTGTTTCCCTTCTCCGCAGTGAGTACATTCCCAATATCCTTGCATAAATAACCTCTTGTTGTTTCTGGTTTATCATTACCAACTGAATAAACTAGATACGGTTTGGCTGTCTCAGCATAATGCGGTTTATACATAAAAGGCGTTAATCCTGGCATTCCCATTCTCCCTTTCTCTCAAATAACGATTTTGTTCACTTTTATAGCTTACTATTCCTCATAGTTGTGTTTTTCTTCTAGGACTTTTATAAAGTTAAAGTGTCCATCGAGATAACAATTATTGATATAACCCCCAAAATATATTTCATTAACTTCGCTTAAAGTAAAATTTTCATTTTTTCATTCAACCAAGTTCATAACATATTCTTTTCCTCTAATAAAATAATGATTAGGTTCCCCACGCGCATTTTATCCACTGGAAATAATGCCTTTCACGCACTTAACTATTAGAAACTTCATTTCTTCTTCTTCTGCAATAGCAATTTTGTTCACTTTTTCGATACATTTATGAAACATTCATGTGTTATCTTCAGTAAGTCCTTTTAAAAACAGATAGATTTATTATGTAAAAGACCCTAGTCCCCTCTAGGGTTTTTTACGTTCAAATAACGCTTTTGTTTAATAAAAACCAATTAACTATAATTTGAAGAATCGGAAACATTTACTCAATGTTTTTTCTGAATACTCATGCTATTATTTATGTGCTGGTGTTCACCATCCCAAGAACTCAGTAATTTCATCCACAGACTCAACTCTCACCCTTTTGAGAGTTGAGTTTTTATTTATATGATTATCCCCATCCCCTCTGCATATTTGTACAAAATTCAAATTTTGTTTTAATCCAATATTTCAATTACATGTAAAAGTTACGTAAAGATTGCTACGATTCAATCCTTCCACCCTAGAAACGTTATATAATGAAATCGCAAACATTAGGTTTGTACCTTTCTGTACGACATAACTCTTTGCTAGGAGAAATCCTAGCCTTTTTTTATTTCGTGCCTGTTGATCCTAAATCACCAACGCCACACTCACTAATCGATAGCTCATCCACCTCGACAAAAAAAGCTGTTTCTACTGGCGCTATAACGCCTTGTGCTATTCGAGTTCCTCTTTCGATATCCCGATCATAGCGGTATACTCGTTCCTGAAGTCTTATTCTACTAATACCGTTTGATTGATCATTTTATAATGCTCGTCCAAGATAAAGAAGTTCATTGCCATTCCCCTTTCTTGATGCTGTACGCATCGGAATATCCAGGAATCCATTTTCTAGGTGGGGGATGCCATTGGATTACTGAATATTACGATAATATAGAGCTTGTCTTATTTAGCTTTTGACTCTTTTTTGAGCTCCAAAAGTGTATGGAATGTGTTCCTTTTAATCGTTTCTAACAATTGAAAGGCTTCATGTGGCGTATAATCTTCTTCCTCAACTAATCTTGCAAGACCAGTAATTATAAGTTGTTGACCAAAACTTTCTAAATTTAATTCATCCTTCTTCATTTGTTTATTCCCCTTTATCCTAGTTTCGGATTACGTTCATCAGATAAAATGAAATCCCCATCATGTGTTTCTAAAACGCTGTGTATGTCGGCTGAATAACCAAAAACACGTTAGATGCATTTTCATCTAGCGTGTTTTTTATTTCAGTTTATATACATAATTAACCAAATATCACATGGGATATTTTTATTTCTCTATACTCTTTGTAAGTGGTTCTTTAAATGCATTTCTATTCCATACAGCAAAAACAATAAGAGAAATAATAAAGAATACAACAAGACATATACCCAAATAATCAAAATTAACTACCTGAATGAGATTCCAAAACGGTCCCTGTAAATTATAGCTTTCAATAAGTAAAGATAATAGTTGATAACCCCCTATTAAAAAAGCCGTTATAACAGATATTAAGGTAATTAATACGTTATATGAATTTCTAATTCGACTATTTTCCATTGCCCACTTATAATTCGTATTCATGAATGTACTATCTAATGTATCCATCAACGACATTCCTGCAGCAAACAAAATCGGAAAAGCAAATATACTTACAAGCGGGATAGATTGACTTGTTGCAGTTACTGTAGAAAGAGCAATTAATCCGATTTCACTTGCTGTATCAAAGCCAAGACCAAATAAAAAACCGATTATATACAATTGCTTTTGACTATCAATAAACGTAAATAAGCGTTGCGTGAAACGGTATATAAATCCTAAGTTCTCTGGCTGCTTATCCTCTTTGCTTCGTAACACTTTAATAAGATACAACAGATTGGTAAGACCGATAATAATAAGAAATGTACTAGAAACAATTGTTCCGATAATACCGCCTATAGTAGAAAAACTCTCCATTCCATGTTTTGCTGTTTTTCCAATTAAAGCAATTAATACGATCATCACAAATACTACAGTAGAGTGTCCTAATGAGAAGTAAAACCCCACCCCCTGTGAGTTTTTACCTTTTTCAATTAATTTCCGAACAGTATTATCAATTGCGACAATATGATCACTATCAAACGCATGACGCAATCCTAAAGAATATGCAATAATAGCCATTCCAATTATGCTATTGCCTTTATACAGTGCAGGTAATAATAAGAGAATTCCAAGCACATGAAGAAATATAATAATAACAAAAAAATTAGTTGCTTTTTTCAGTTCACTTTTCCACATAGTTACTAACCCTTTCTACTTTAGATTGAATACTCTTGAAAAAGAAAAGTGCCATAATAAAAACTACAATCGTTATAATAGTCACTAAAATAATTAAAAAATCATTTAACATGCCTGTATGATTTGTAAGTGTTAACAGGGCTGGTATCGTTGCAGTAATCCAAGATTCAATGAAGCAAACAATCCCTACATAAATATGAATCTTCTTTTTCAACCCATCTTGCAAGAAAAATAAAAACCAAAGGAACGCCCAAAAGAACCAAATTATTGTACTTTGTAGACTTCCACTCTCATGTAATTGATTCGCTATTCCCATAACCGTTGCAATAATAGCAACCCAAAGAGAATAGTAACCTACACCTGAAGAATCAAGTTTTAATATATTCGTAAGACCAACATATAAATAAGTAAAACCAAATAAAAAAATAGTTCCATTAGATAGGATAGTCCACTCATCGGATTGACTTCCTGTAAATAATAAATATAATGGTGTCAAAGTTTGTAATGCCCCTACAAATAAATTAAAGTATCCTACACTTTTGCTATCAATGAGTTTAAAAGCTGCTAGTGAATTCATAAATAGAACTGCACCGACAAACAATAATCCCACATTAGTCATAGTATCCCCTTCTCTTACTTAATATTTTCGATAGGATGTTAATTCTTCATGTAGACAATTCTCTCTAACAAAACGATGACACTGAAAAAATATAGACTCGATATCCTCTGTATTATGACTAAGTATGCGTATGACAAAGCCTTTACATGGTGTAGAAGATATTCCAATTTTCATATTGTTAGTGTTAGATAGTGATGTTTTCAATGCTGCAATTAAATCATTTGTAATGTTCTCATTAATAACTATGAAAGTACCATAATGGGAATATTGATTTAATATTCCCATTTGATCTAACGACTCTTTGAAAGGGTTTAACAATAGATGATCGTATACTACAAGTTTATTTTCCATATATATTTTTGTTAACGAATCAAAATATTGGTATGTGAATTTCTCCATATTTGGCGACCAACCAGGCGTAACTGAATCGCATAAAATCAATGTAGAATTATTTTGCATATATATATTTGCTTTTTGCTTATATGCTGCATCCTTGTACATAATTAACGGGTCTGGTAGATATTCCATAACAGCATTCTCACCAATATAAACATTCAATTCTTGCAAAGCATAACTATTTGGAGTCTTGTAAACTTTAGTTGCCGATTGGCTTGTTATATATGTTTTCGCATCTTTACCAACATTAATATTTATAGAATAGAAATCTCCTTTTAAATAGCCTCCACCAGAATTCATAATATAGTAATATGCTCTACCATACTCGTCCAAATATATTGGCTGCGTTACTTTTAAGGCATCTTTATGATAAACCTTAATAGGTACCGTTTTATGTCTCTTTTCCATCACATCAATATTTAACACACCTGTTGGGGATTTCATTTTTTCAATCCTTCTAACATAATGTTTTGTCGCATCCAATTTATTAATTCTTGTAAACCTTCCTCATCCTTCAAATTTGTAAAAAAGTATGGTTTATTATGTCGGTAATTTTTCGTATCCTGCTCCATAACTCCAAGATCAGCCCCTACATAAGGTGCCAAATCCGTTTTATTAATTACAAATACATCAGATTTGATCATTCCTTGTCCACCTTTACGAGGAATCTTTTCTCCTTGTGCTACATCAATAATATAAATTGAAAAATCCACTAGCTCTGGACTAAATGTGGCAGCTAAATTATCACCCCCACTTTCAATAAAAATAATATCTAAATTACTATGTCTAATCATGAGCTCTTCAATTGCTTCAAAATTCATAGAAGCATCCTCTCGAATTGCTGTATGTGGACACCCTCCTGTCTCTACACCAATAATTCTATCTTCTGGCAAAACACCTGTTTTCAATAAAATCTTTGCATCTTCTTTCGTATAAATATCGTTTGTAATTGCTGCAATTTCATAATCTGTATTTAGATGTTTTGTTAACTTTTCAACTAACATTGTTTTCCCAGCACCTACTGGGCCACCGATACCAATTCTAATAGGCTTTATCATTTTATTTTTTCCTCCCTATGACATGAAGACCCTTACATTTACATCTTCATGTTGCATTTGATTTATTTCGAATTCAGGATCATTCAATCCAAAATCCTCTAATGAAAGTATTTGAATTCTATCAATAGATTCACAGATTAATTCATGGCATTCTTGTAATAATTTTTGACCATCTGTTTGTCCAAGAGGAATGGCTCTCACACCGTTTTGAATTATACTTCCAACACTTGAGTATAAGAAAACTAAGAGCGTTTCTTCTATTGTCATTTTCAATTCCGCCCCTAATATTCCGTATACGATACTCGGATGACCTTGTAATTTATTACCCATAATATTTTCTTTATATATATTTAAATTTACAAATGAGAACAATTCACACAATAATTTAGAAGTACTTTTACTAATCATTCTATTTGCTTTTCTACATTCAAAAGGCAGTGTTTGTGCTGTTATTAAATCATCTAAAAATGTAATTTGTTCTCCCTCATTAGTCTTAATTGCTTCGTAAGTATATTTGCAAATTAAGCCATCCGTGTATGTTAATTGGACTTTTATATATCGATTAACCCATTTGAAAAATTCGGCTTTACTTGTAACTTGTCCCTCTTGAATAAACGTTTCTAATCCAAAAGAGTGACTAAAACTTCCTGTTGGGAAGTTCGAATCACTAATTTGGAGTAGGTTAAGTAGGTTAAATATGTTTGTGTGAAGCATGCTTGAATGGTTTTGGTAATACTCTATTTTCTTTTTGATAAGGAACACCTTCCTTTTTAAGTAAATCTTCTACTAAGTAGTCATTTGCCAAAATCATGCACCCTTCATCGAATTGTGCTGGTAAATGTCTATTTCCTAAGTTATGAGCAATAATTCCCATTTCTTTTATTGATATTGGAGTAATTACAATCACCTCTTCTGGTAATACTTCAATATATACAATTCGATTTTCATCTTCATATAAAATATCACCGTTCTTTAATGTTTCTCCACTATCTAAAGACACCCCAATTTCAAAACCAGATTCTGAATATAATTTCTGAACCCTCTTCAGTAAAAGCTCACTAGAAATCGATATTTTATCAAGATGCTTTGTTGTATTTGAGAAATCATTCATATTACATACGTTGTTATTAATTTTTTCAATAATCATTTTGTCTCCCCCGTTATATCAAAATAAAAAATATCTTTGAGCCATAGGTAGTATATCTACTGCTTCACACGTGATTACTTGTCCATCAACTTTAACTTCATATGTCTGCGGATCTACTTCAATTTTTGGTGTTGCATTATTTAGTTTCATATCTCGCTTCGAAATCTCTCTCGTATTTTTAACAGGTAATACAACTTTATTTAAACCTAATTTTTCTTTAATATTATTCTCATAAGCTACTTTCGATACAAATGTAATCGAACTTGACTGTACTGCTTTTCCATATGCACCAAACATCTTTTTTTCATAATATGGTTGTGGGGTAGGAATCGAAGCATTCTCGTCTCCCATTAATGCCATCACTACCATCCCGTTTTTCAAAACCATATCTGGCTTAACACCGAAAAATTGTGGATCCCATATTACAAGGTCTGCATACTTTCCTACTTCAATAGAGCCAACATATTCTGAAATCCCATGTGTAATAGCTGGATTAATTGTATACTTAGCTATATAACGTTGAATTCTATTATTATCGTTATATTCTTTATCTCCCTCTAAACTACCAATCTGCTTTTTCATTTTATCGGCAGTTTGCCAATTGCGAATAATAACCTCGCCAACCCTTCCCATCGCCTGTGAGTCAGAGCTAATCATGCTGAAAACCCCTAGATCTTGCAAAATATCCTCTGCCGCGATTGTTTCTTTTCGAATCCTTGAATCTGCAAACATTACATCTTCTGGAATATTCGCTTTTAAATGATGACATACCATGAGCATATCTAAATGTTCATCCAACGTATTCACTGTATATGGCAAGGTCGGGTTCGTTGAAGATGGTAAAATATTATTCAGCGCAGCAATCTTTATAATATCTGGTGCATGCCCACCTCCAGCTCCTTCAGTGTGGTACGTATGAATAACACGATTATCAATAGCTTTTATCGTTTCTTCCACAAAACCACATTCATTTAAAGTATCCGTATGAATAGCGACTTGAATATCATATTTATCAGCAATCTGTAACGAGTGATTAATTGCTGAAGAAGTCGCTCCCCAATCTTCATGGATTTTCAATCCGATAGCCCCTGCAAATATTTGTTCTTCCAGGGCAGGTAGACTTGAACTATTTCCTTTCCCTAAAAACCCAAGGTTTACAGGAAAAGCTTCTGCTGCTTCTAGCATTTTTCTTAAGTTCCAAGATCCAGGTGTTATTGTAGTTGCCTTAGTCCCTTCTGCCGGTCCTGTTCCCCCACCAATTAAAGTTGTTATACCTGAAGCTAATGCTGTATCAATTTGTTGTGGGGATATGAAATGCACGTGTGTATCAATACCTCCAGCTGTAACGATTTTCCGCTCACCAGAAATTACTTCCGTTGATGTTCCAATGATGATATCAATATTATCCATAACTGAAGGATTACCACTCTTACCAATTGCTGAAATCTTTCCATCTTTTATACCAATATCCGCTTTATATACTCCTGTATAATCAATAATAATTGCATTGGTAATAACAACATCCACAACACCCTGTTCCCTTGTAAGTTGCGAATTTTGTCCCATACCATCCCTAATTGATTTTCCTCCACCAAAGACAGCTTCATCACCATATACGGTGTAATTTCGATCAATATGTGCGAATAATTGTGTATCCGCTAAACGAATAGAATCTCCTGTAGTTGGACCATATAAATCAGCATATTGTTTACGTGACATCTTAAAACTCATGCTATCTCCCTCTTTTTTTGTAAGATTGAATATCGCCATCCACTTTATTTTTAAATCCATATACTTCTTGCTTCCCTGAGTATGGAACTAATTCAATCGTTTTTTCATCCCCAGGCTCGAATCTTACCGCTGTACCCGCTGGAATATTTAAATGTTGTCCAATCGCTACACTACGATTGAACTTTAACGCCTCATTCACTTCATAAAAGTGGTAATGAGATCCAATTTGAATCGGTCTATCTCCCTGATTTAACACCTTAACTTCCGTTACTTTTTTATTTTCATTACATACTATGTCTTCTTTCGCAAGGATATATTGCCCTGGAATCATCTCATTCACTTCCTTTAATGAATTGGTTGATGAATAGTTACTAATTTTGTTCCATCAGGAAAAGTTGCCTCAACTTGAATATCTGATATCATGTCTGCAATACCATCCATAACATCTTCAGCACTTAAAATGTTTTTTCCAAGCTCCATTAATTCCGCTACATTTTTACCATCTCTTGCTCCTTCCAAAATTTCATACGTAATAATAGCGATACTTTCTGGATAGTTTAACTTAAGCCCTCTCTCCTTTCGTCGATAAGCTAAATCAGCCGCAACAACTACCAGCAGTTTATCAATTTCTCTTGGAGTTAATCTCATTACAATCTTCCTTTCTGAATCATTTTAAAACTAAGAATATTCTAAAAATAAAAGATGTACTTCCAATGTCCTTTCCGTGTTTTCTCCATGTTTTTTTCTGCTAATCAAATAAAAAAAGACTAGAATTTGGTCTTTTTCTCGTTTACAAATTCCAAAATTTCCACCAGGACTTCTTTTTTCTCATGGCTGCTGCCACTTCTTCCTGGCTAGATACAATTGCAGGTTCTGGTGCTAAAATAAAACAAAAGAGAATAAAGGACATATATTCCTAACGGAATCGCATCTTATATTGCAAGTCCAAACAATTGATGGATGAATTCTTTTTGATTTTGGACAGACTGGTCCCGTAAATCAATCTGTTCTTTTTTAATCATATGCATAGCTTCGACTCCAGAAAGAATGGATGTAGCTGTGTCAAAACATTTGAACCCTAGCATAGAACGGATTCGCTTCTTTATAAAGCGAGGATCTTGTTCTACTATGTTATTCAAGTACTTTTGTTGTCTAAGTTGCATACCATCAGGTATGCTTTTTTCTTTTTTCAACTGTTCAATTGCTATAGGATAAGCTGGGTTCTTATTGACTGTTATAACACGTGGCTTTGAAACATGAAAAGACCGCAAAGCTTTCTTGAAAAAGCGCTTTGCAGCCTTCTGGTCTCTTGTTTTGTTTAGGAAAAAATCAATTGTGTTTCCTTTCGAATCAACAGCACGATATAGGTACACCCATTGACCTTTTACTTTGATATATGTTTCATCGACTCTCCAAGAGTCATTTATTTGTTTGAGGTAACGTCGGATCCGTTTGTCCAATTCAGAACCATACAGATGAACCCAACGCATAATCGTTGTATGAGAAATGGATAAACCCCGTTCCTCCATCATTTCCACCAAATCACGAAAACTTAGGTTGTACCGTAAGTACCATCTTACCGTTAATAAAATAATATCAGGCTGATAGTGCTTCCATTTGAACCAATTTTTCTTTTCCATACCGATTACACAACTTTTTAGAGTAATAGTATCAGTATGTCCAAGTTTTAGAGATTACTTGTAGTTACCTTGAAGTTTTTGCACCAGAACCTTTAAAAGTATATTCTCCAATTGCATACATATTTTTTTATCTTCACGCTCATCTATAATGTCATATGGTGTAGTTCTTTTATTCATGATGTTATACTTGTTTTCACGAAAAAAAAAGAGTAGGTACCCCTATTTTAAAATTATCTGTTCAGAATCTGTAATAATTTGCTGACTCTCTTCATCAATATCATTATCAATTTCTTTTCTTAAGTATTCAAGGGTAATTTCGATTTCTTCTTTATTCTCATAGTAAATCACTTTTGTACTTTTAATTTCTTGGTCTATTTGTTTTTCTCTGTCTTGAAGCGGATTGATTTCTGCTCTTATGAATAGTTTTTTTCTTTCTCCCTCAAATCTTTCACTCACTTTTTTTAGAATTTCAATTTTTTTCATCAGAGTACAGGATTCAAGTTCTCTTTCTTTTTCTACTTGTACAATCGCTTTATATTTTTCTATTAAAATTTTTTCCCACTTTAATAATTCATCAAGAATATATCTTTCCATCTCCTAATCCCCTCCAAATTAATCTATTCGATAAAAAATATAAATATCCTTTTATTCTAATAAACTAATCATATATTAGAGTAATAATCTAAATAAGATGAGGAAAAACATATGAAAAATTCCCTCTTAAATTAAGATTGATTACTCTCAAGCCACTGCATCATGTATTTTTTTTGCTCTTATTAGCAAAGCGCTTTACGTTCAGTGACTAGGAGAAGGTAAGGAATCTTCTCGTTTATACCGCGTAGAGTTAGCTCAATATTTCAGCTACTTAATGTCATCCCCCCCTTTTCTGATTAACTTCGCTTCAAATACGATAGCTCGTCGCTTATTCACAACGTCATAGTCTATTGTGCTCTTAGCTTTATAGAAACCCATTTAATTCACGGCTACCTTCTCATAATCCAGATGCTTGTTTATAAGCGCCACTCCACATTTTCATAAGCTAAATTGACTAGCACTTCAAATAACATCTCATGGTTTCCTAGTCCAATTCTTATTCAAAGTATTAGTAGGGATGATTTATATTTTTTGTCCAAACCGTCTTAAAGGTAATGCAGTTTTTTTCAATAGTATTTACTAAGTATTTCTGTTAATATTTAATTACCGATATGTGTATCAACCGGCCTGTGCTTCTGTACGGGCTTTTTTTGATTCTTTCATGCAGCGTAAAATACCCAGGAACCTGTCTATTAGGTGGGACCCCAACTAGAAAAAGGCACTCAAAAAGAGTGCCTTTTTCTAGTATTAGTTTAATGATAGATTATTCACTAACACCTCAATAGTTTACTTTATAATTTATACAAGTTAATTCATTTATAAAACCATTAAATTACCAAAATATCCCTACTGTTAACAATAAGTTAATGCCATAAATCATTTCTTTTCGAGTATATTCCTTTATTAGTTGCTGCTCTGGGCCGACTAACACAATAAACAATGGTAACCAAATTCTTAATGTAACTGCCCCAAAAGTTAAGGAATAATTTCTGATTATCCAATTACGATGATCTTGAATTTTTTTGTTTTGAACTCTATTTAATGCTTGATATGCTGATATTACCAAAGTGAGGACCCAAAACCAAGCTTTTCTAGTAAACCACCCGAAGCATAAAAGGCTAAGTATAGTCCTGATATGCCGCCTAATAAAATACCCACCATATAGATTTTTCCGAGTAATCGATGACGGTTGAGATTCTTTTCTCTAAAGTTTGTGGATAGCGTAAACGGACCAATTACTAACGCAAATAGGGGTCCTTACGTCAAAACGCGGATATTGTACGCTAATACATTTTTTTGAATGTAAAAACCTGATTTTCCTATCCTAAGGAGAATCAGGGCCAATTACTAATATGTATTTGCCATGATGTACAACAGCCATAAATTTTATTGTGGTTCTTGCATTAGACGGAGCATCTTATTATCGTATTTGTAAGCTTAGATTGATTTTTATATATCCAGAGAAACATAGCTTTGTTAATTTCAAATATGGTCGGATAGTTAACAAAATAAGCCATAAATATAGTTTGTATAGCCAGCATTATTTTTGGTATGGATTGGATCTCAAGTTCATTTAAAGGGTTTAATTTGTTATATCCTCTAAACAGTTCTGGAACAAAGTCAAACCAAAGCTCTTTCAAAGGCTCGATAGAGAAAATCTCGCTTAAAACACTTGTACAACAATAACATGGATCAAACACTCTAATATTGACCTCAGCAATTTCAAAGTCAATAATTCCTGAAACATGTTGATCTTTCAATATTATATTTGAAAGATGAGCATCTCGATGAATTAATTGCTTTGGCAACTTCTCAACTATTTCTTTCAAATCTTTTTCCAAATCAAGATAAATTTCTTTTAGCTCCTTATCCTGATTTATTTTTAAAACTTCTTTAACCGCCCAATTATAGACTTGATTATACAGGTTTTTGTGTTCAAAATTTATTGCTATTTCTACATCAAGCATTTCTTTGTGGATAGAAGCAATTGCTTTTCCGAAAAGACGAGGAATGATTTGATT
The DNA here is from genome assembly GCF_022095615.2 of Bacillus thuringiensis. NCBI lineage: Bacteria > Bacillati > Bacillota > Bacilli > Caryophanales > Bacillaceae > Bacillus > Bacillus thuringiensis. The sequence continues at coordinate 195,956 of NZ_CP155560.1, read as the reverse complement.
CTGAACTGCATCTTCAGAACGGACTATATTTCCATCCAGATAGTTGTACATGCAATAAATTTCATTGTTGTAAATGATGGTGCAATCACCTTCATTACTTACCAATGGCAAAGGAACGCTTATTTGATTGTGATATAGGTGTTTTAGAAGTTCGATTTCATTTCTAGCTTTTTCTAGCCCCTCTTTTTTCTTTAAAATAAAATTCTCTTTAACATCAGTAATTATGTGTGTTGCTCTGTCAGAAAGATTCTTGGCTTCCAAGACTTTAATTCCCCAGTAAGAAGCAATCTCTATTGCGTCTATAAGTAACATTTAAGTCCCTCCTATGTTGCTTTAAAGATAATCTTACATAAAATTCGCCTTTTTAAATGAAATACCTTTATTCACCTTTATTCACCATGCTATCTTCTATGAAATTGGCTTGTTCTATCTTATGGTAGTTATCTCATCTACATCTTAACCGTAAACAATCGTTTAAGGTACTTTATTGAGGTCTAACGAAACTAACAGAAATATGTTCAAAATCCTGTTCCAAAACTCATTACCAAAAACAAAGTGCCGTAACAAAAAGTAAATATCGTTTATGGAACTCTCTTAGCGTACGAAATTCGCGTTTTGTTGGCGAGACTCTATTGCTATCAAGTTAAGAAACACATTTTTCTCAAAACGATAAAAATGAACTTCTGTTCTACAAAAAACACAAAATTTTCATTTAGGGGGTACTTTAAAATCTTAGCTTGATGATAGGGTGACAACTTTGTAATCTTCTTGTAATCAAAATAGATATTTAGAATCTTCCGTTTATTATAGAGTGAAAGAGCAAGCAACCATCGATATAATATGAATAAAGGAGAGAAATGCCTTATGAAAACACGTAGTCAAATTACATTTGCAAGTCTTGCCCTTTTTATGGCTGGAAGTTCCCTGTTATACACTACACCAACCTCAATTGTAAAAGCAGAGCCCACTCAAAATGTATCTAGTTCGTTACAAACAAGCACTCAACGAGATCGTAATTCCGTCAAACATGCAATGCGGGATACTTTACAACTTGGATACCCGGGGATACTTGCTAAAACTTCCGAGGGTGGAAAAACGTGGGGTTATGCCGCTGGGATAGCGGATTTGAGAACCAAGAAACCAATGAAAACAGATTTTCGCTTCCGCATTGGTAGCGTGACGAAGACGTTCGTTGCAACAGTTCTACTTCAATTAGCTGGTGAGAATCGATTGAATCTAGACGAATCCATCGAAAAATGGTTGCCTGGTGTCATTCAAGGAAACGGATATGATGGTAAACAGATTACTATCCGGCAGGTATTGAATCATACAAGTGGGATCGCTGACTACATACAGTCAAAAGACTTTGATATTATGGATACAAAAAAATCGTACACGGCTGAAGAATTTGTAAAGATGGGGATTTCTCTTCCCCCAGACTTTGCCCCAGGAAAGGGCTGGTCTTATTCAAACACAGGATATGTATTACTGGGTATCCTTATTGAAAAAGTAACTGGAAACAGCTATGCGGAAGAAATTGAAGATCGGATTATTGAACCGCTTGATTTGTCGAATACATTCCTACCTGGCAATTCAAGCGTTATTCCAGGCACTAAGCATGCCCGTGGATATGTCCAACCAGACGGAGCAAGTGAGCTAAAAGACGTTACTTATTCTAACCCAGGTAGCTCGGATGGAGAAATGATCTCTACTGCTGACGACTTAAATAAATTTTTCTCTTACTTGCTCGGTGGCAAACTACTGAAAGAACAGCAACTAAAGCAAATGCTTACTACAGTTCCTACAGGAAGAGAGGGAATGGATGGATATGGTCTTGGAATCTTTGAAACTAAGCTTCAAAACGGTGTCTCGATATGGGGACACACAGGTGGCGCTCTAGGATTTACTACCCTTGTTGGAGGTAGACTTGGAGGTAAGCATACGCTGGTAGTTAATTGGAACAGTTTGGGTAGAGCTGACAGTCCTAGCCCTTATAAAAATATTTTACTTGCTGAATTTAGTAAGTAAGCAAAAAGGAAAACAGGATACATTTGGAATTTTGTTTGCAACCCAATGCTATTAAGTTAATAAAACAAAATTGTCCCTTAAATGAGAAAATGAGCTAATTTCTCAAAATAACTAACTATAGAGATAGAAAATTTTCATTTAGGGGGTACTTCAAAATCTTAGTTTGATGCCAGAATCAAGAAAGGTACAGAGTATATCCAGCTAGATATGAAGGTTTTAATGAACTCTTTTCAACTAGGACAAACATATGAAATATCCAACGCTTATGTAGGAATGACGGATAAAGTCCCCACTCGCGTGATTATTCATCGACTAACAAAAGAACAAAAACGATTACAAGATCAAACTGTAAGAGAAAATAAGAAAGCAATGAAGTATTCTGCTCGCATTAAACGACTTTGCCGTATCAATGTATATATGACAAATATCTCTACAGATATTGTCCCGATGAGGCAGGTCCATGATTGGTATTCTTTACGTTGGCAAATCGAGAGTTTATTTAAAACGTGGAAATTTCTGTATACTAAAGAACAGAAATTTGGCTTTCTTTCTTACTTTGTTAAGATAACGTGTAAAAATAGGTTATTTACTTACTTTTATTTATATTTAAGTGGAGATATACCTAAATCAATTTTGTAGAACTTTATACGAAAGAAGGCAAAGAAAAAGTCGAGTTTCTAGGAACCGACTTTTTTATATAGCGTATTAAAAGTTTAACTTGTTCTTTCTAATGTACTCTTCCATACTATTTATATTTTGAGTTTCTTCTGCTAATGCGATATAACCGTCAGGTCTAATCAGAAAAGCAGATCCCAGTTTAATACCTGCTTTTTGTACCCCTTGAGTATAAGGGAATGTATACAAAAGAATGTTATTTTTTTCTGCAAACTTACTAAAATCAGGGACTAAATCCCCATATACGTGTAACTGCCAATCAAAAGATTCAAGTGGTGCAAAATTATCTGTATCGTCAAAAGGAATCCATGGTAAACGATCGCCTCCATGAATTTTACCTGTATTTCCTATAGAAAGCTGACTATTTCGATAGTTAATTCTTATTTGTGAAATAACTTTAAACATCATTTTTCTAACTATCGAAAACTTAGTCATTCTTGGAATGATAATTGGAATTACGTATTGCCGATTAAATTTTTCAAACATACCGTTACCAACAATTGAAGAAAAAACTTTATCTGTTGTTGCTACTAAAAGTTTGGCAAATGTCATTCTTTCTTGTTCATAGGAATCTAGAATAGATTCACTAGCTTTCCCTTGAATCACTGCTCCAAGCTTCCATGATAAATTAATTGCATCACCAATGCCTGTATTCATTCCTTGTCCTCCTGCGGGGCTATGTATGTGCGCAGCATCTCCCGCAATGAAAACGCGTCCTTTTCTAAAATGGTCACTTACTCTATGATGTACTTTATATGTTGAATACCAATTTACTTTCGTAATTTCTAATTCCATATTTTTTTGGATATAAGGTTTTATTAAAGAAAAATCAGTTTCTAAATTTTCTTTGTACATCAAATCCTCAGGTATTATTCCAATTAAGCGTAATGATCCAGCAGTCCGAATTGGCATTAGAATCCCAAATCCCTTTTTAAAGAGCCTCATTTGAAACCCAACACTTTCTTGGCTGTGAGTATGCACATCAGCTACATAAAACATTTGCTTATATGAGCCACCTGAGAAATTTAAATTTAACCCTTTTCTGACGGAACTGTGTGCACCATCGCATCCACATAAATAGCCATAAATATTTTCTTCTTCCACACCATTTTTTATGATAATAACGTTAACATGGTCATTTTTCTGATGAAATGATACAAGCTCAGTGTTCCATTCTACATTGATCCCTTTTGCTTCTAATTGTTCGATTAGAAACTTTTCATGCTCATCTTGAGGAAAACTCAACATAAAGGGATATGGACTTTGTCCCTTCCCCATACTCTCAAAATTGACCGTAGCCTTCATTGTTGTATTTCTATAAAATTTCATATTAACTGATTTAATTCCTTTTTCTACAACTTGTTCCGCAAATCCAAATTGCCGATAGAATTCTAATGTTCTTGCTTGTACAGCCAAAGCTCTTGAAGCTTCTCCAGGGCCTTTATTTTTATCGATGATTCTAAAAGGGATTCCTTGCTTTGCAAGTCCAATAGCTAAAATTAACCCAGTTGGTCCAGCTCCAACAATTAATAATTGATTCTTCATAAATCTCCCTCCTTATAAATAATGAATTTTTCATAGTTGCTTATATTTTCACAGAAGTAATTCATGCGAGTATGGTACCTACCAAACTAAAGAAAAGTCTTCAGTTCATTATTCTTTTTTATCTATTTCCATATATATGATTTTGTTTGGAAAAATAGGAGGGGGAACCACTTGCATGATATATGTATATTGAATTGTTTGTACAAGTCCAGGTACCAACGTTGTTTCAATACGGGAAAAGTGAGGATTTTATCTAGATTAGGGTGCTCTTTATTGTGTATACGGTTTGCCTAGTTATACCGTTTTCTTTTGCAATATGAGAAATGGCTTCGCCACTATTTAACATTTCAATTACTCGATTGTATACTACCCTTTTTTGAGTGTTTTTCGGCATTGGAGAATAAATTATTGGTCTTCCTTTATATACACCATTCTGTATGGCTATCGAAATCCCCTGCGCTTGTCTTCTATTCGTTTCTATTCCGCAACCATAGCAAGGCAATTTGTTAAATTCCATCCCCTAATCAGGTATTGCTAATCCCTAATAAATATTTCAATTTATAATTATCCTCTGTAAAAGGTACACCAACCTAAAAAGCGATAGGTATAAATTATCAAATTAAAATAAGCACATCTTGTTAAAAAAACAGATGTGCTTATTTTTTAATTTCTATGCATTTTTACGTTTTAAGAAAATCACTCCACCAACAATTAATAGCAATGCTCCTGCAGCCATAGAGATCCAACTTGTAAGGTCAGCGCCTGTTTGCGGTAACCATCCAATTTTAGATTGAATTTCTTTCTTAGGTTGTGGTTGTTCTTTTACTTGCTCTTTTGGTTGTTCTGAAGTTGGAGTATTTTTATCTTGATGCGGCTGTTCCGGTTTTACTTCTTTAAATTTCACTGTTTGACCCTTATCTTCAATGTCAACGTGAATAGCTACCAAGACATTATCTTGATACAATTCTTCAAACACTACCACTTCTTTACCTTGTAATGCAGAAGCATTAAATGTGAAATCGAGTGTGATAGAACCATTTTTCTCTTTTGCTGTAAATTTAGATTCTACTGTTACTTCTTTACCATCAACTAATAATGGCTTGTTTGTTGCTTTATCCATTAGTTTACCTTTTACAACGTACTCTTTACCCACGATTAAGTCTTTGTATTCCACTTTATCTTGGATTGTTACAGATTTAGAAGCGTCTAACTCTTTAGAACCATCCACTTTGTTTGTTGCTGTCGTTTTAATAGAAGGTTCTACAAATCGAACTGTTTGACCTACATCGTTAATGTCAGCGTGAGTTGCAATTACTTGACCTTCATGTAATAGGTCTTCAAACACGACTACTTCTCTTCCTTGCTGTTCAGCACCAACAAAAGTAAATTCTAATGTTACAAAACCGTTCTTTTCTTTTGCAATAAATTTAGTCTCAGCTGTTACTTCTTTACCATCAATTAATAATGGTTCGTTAATAGCTTTGTTCATTAATTTTCCTTTTACAGTGTACTCTTTACCAACAACTAAGTTAGTGTACTCCACTTTATCTTGGATAGTGATAGAATCCTTTGCATGAATCTCTTTTCCACCATCAGCTTTGTTTGTTGCTGTCGTTTTTACTGATGGCTTAACGAACTTAACTGTTTGACCTTTATCATTGATATCAGCATGTGTCGTAACAACTTTTCCGTCTTTCAGTAACTCTTCGAATACTACTACTTCTTTTTCTTCTAAACCAGTTGCGTCAAAAGTGAAATCTAGTGTAATAGAACCATTTGCTTCTTTTGGTGTAAACTTCGTTTCAGCAGTTACTTCTTTACCATTTACAACTAATGGTTTATTAGTCTCTTTATTCATTAATTTACCTTTTAAAGTGTACTCTTTACCTACTTGTAGGTCTTTGTATTCCACTTTATCTTGGATTGTTACAGACTTAGACGTGTGCATTTCTTTTGTACCATCTGTTTTATCAGTAGCTGTTGTTTTTATTGAAGGAATCTTTTCATCTTTGACAATATGTTTAATGATTTGACCATTTTCTTTGATTTCAAAAGAGAACGTTTCTTCATTTAAGATATAACCGTTTGGAGCAATAGTTTCTTTATATGTGTATTTTCCAAATGGTAACTTTTCAAATTTAGCGATCCCTTTATCGTCTGTTTTACCTTTTACTACTTCTTTTCCTGCTTCGTTATAAATCGTAAATTCTGCATTTGGAAGCTTGTTATTTCCATCAGCTACATCTACCTTTGTAATTTCTAGATCACCTTTGATAAGATGATTAACTGCCAATAACTCAATAATCTTCCCATGTTCCTTTATTTCGAACACAATTGGTTCTTTAACAAGAACGTAACCGTATGGTGAAGTCTTTTCTACAAATGAATACTTACCATACGCTAAATCTTTGACGTTAATCTCGCCATTTTTATCTGTCTTATATTCTCCAATCACTTTTCCATTTGAATCTTTTAGCTCGAATACTGCACCTTCTAATTTTTTACTACTATCTTCGTTATCTACTTTTAATAGTTTTACACTTCCTTTTACTTCGGTGTTTTCTACCGTAAAAGTAAGTGTTTTATTGTGCTCTTTAATTTCAAAAGGATACTTTGTTTTATTTCCAATATAACCATTTGGTGTTTTTGTCTCTAAGAAATAATACTTACCAAAAGTAAGGCCCTCAACATTTGCAATTCCATTCTCTTTTGTTACTGCCTTTTTCACTTCTTTTCCATCTTCAGTAAAAACAGTGAATTCAACATTAGGTAGCACTTTACCTGAATCACTAAGTTTTTTTATTTCAATGTTCCCTTTTGCTTTGGTGTTTACTATTTGAACTGCCCCTGTTTCTCCTGTCTTAACCTCAATAGTTTGTGATTTATCACCTAAAACATAGCCCGTTGGCGCTTTTATTTCTTTTACAGTATAAGTACCAATTGGTAGGTTATTTAATTCTGCAGTACCATCAGCACCAGTCATGATTTTTCCAACTGATTCATTATTTGTATTAAAGACCTCAAATACCGCATCTGCTAATACTTCTCCATTTTCTCCAACCTTTTTAATTTTTAAAGAACCCGCAGCTTCCCAATTTACTGCAAGATCACTACTAAGCTTTTCTTCATTTCTTTCTAGTAGTACTGTAGCATTCTGAACAGTATCCGTACCGCGGTAAGCAATTGCTTGAACTTTTGTTAAGTTTGCAGCAATCCTTAGATTAAATTCACCTGTTTTTGTATTTTTAGGAATTTGGATACGGAATTTCTCTCCAACTGAAAGCTGATCTTTCACTTCACCATTTTCACTAATAATTTTAACTCCATTAGGTGCATTAGTCGCTACTACTTTATAAGAACCACTCTTAGCGTTTGTTTGTACTGTATACAAGTTTGTTTCAAAAAACTCACCTTTTAATTCTGCTTTCTGCTTTTCAGCAGGAATCACGTTCATAAAAATATCTTGATTATCTTGGCTATTATTTGCTGCATTGATAATTGCCTTAGCCGCTTTTTCAACATTTTTATTCGTATGGTTCAGTTCATTTACATCAAGTTGACCTAATGCATTCCAAACTGCAAGTTGAGTCGCGTAATGTGCTTCATTCTGATTAGCTACTCCCAGCTGCTCTACACTTTTTTGTGGGAAACCGTTTAATAGAACCCTATATACTACATTATCTGTTTTCCCCATTTCAGGAAGATCTTCCCCATTTGGTGATTTTAGTCCCAAAGTTAAGCAATAAGCAATTTGACCGCTTGAATTTTTAATAATTTCAGTTCGAATGTACTTACCTAAACTATTACTATAACTCCAGTTCATAGAATATTTCTCGTGTGTCATAACCTCTGCACTAGCCCTTGGTAAAAATACATTAAGGAATAATGTCAGTACTGATAATAATGTAAAAACTTTTATAATAACTCTCTTACCCAATTTTGAAACCTCCCTAAAATAAATTCATCTAAGTTTATATCGCAATATCTAAAACATTCACGATTAACTCGATTCTCATTATAGAACAACAAATTCCAAATTTTAAACTAATTAATTAAATAGTCAAAAAATATACACATTTTCATGTTTTTCAAGTTTTTATAAGAGTTTACTATATACAAATTCTAAAAAATTCTGCAATTAACTAAACAAATATGTTTGTTTAGTATGTAAATACAGTTCATTTACTCAAGTTATTATTCTTCTAACTTGTATAACTATTACTACAAGAAAATCAGAATACGATTTAGACAAATATATTGCACTAGTAAGCACTTATAGCGAATATAGGAGTCCTCCCAATTCAGGACGACTCCTATATTTTTTATTAATGAATTCAATTTTATGAACTGAAGTTTGTAAGTTAAATCCTTATTACTATTCAAAGTGCTTATTTGATATAGATTGAAGTTCGCATCGTATTAAATGGAGAGTTAATAGATGTTTTTTGGTATTCAAATGTTCCTTGCTGATGTCCAGAAGCATCCCACTTATAATACCAGCCAACAATTGGTTTTCCACCAATTATAGTAGAACCAATACTTTTCACATTAGAACCATTCATTTTCGCAAATGGATTTTGACCATATCCCATTTCCTTCGTAGTAATATATAAGTATTTTCCCCCGTGGTCACGTGTTGTGCTAAAACTATTTGGATTAATTGTTTCTACTCCGCCCTGCTCAGACTCTACTTGTACGACGTTTAGTGAAGTAAGTGGTGCTGCAGGTCCAGCAGAAGCTTCTGTTGCCATTCCTAATCCAACAAACGCAGTTATTGCTAACGATGAAATACCAAGTGCTGCTTTTTTAAACATAATAACATCCCCTTCCATCTATCTATTATTTTCTCTTTCATTGCCAATATAATCCTATTACCTTTATATGTATATAGTTTAAAGCTGTAGAAATATTAATAAGAATATTCTATCTTATATTTCTACAATTCGATTCCATATTATAACTAATTCACAATGTATAACAAAATACGCTTTACAAGCATATCCTAATCTCTTCATTACTAGAATACGAGTGTTTTGAAGAGGGTACTTACTGTAAGATTATTCACCTGGATATCTTTTACCGTACTTATAACAAGTCTATATCAGTAACTGTATTATCAATTTTATAAAAATACGCCCAGGACTATATAGTGGATTCGAATCCGCTTTTACCTTATGAACCTATTTGGTTCTTGCTTTTTTGCTTCCTCAGGCCATTCCTTAATTATTTGAGGTAAACTACAAAATGAAGGATAGAGAAAAGAAACTCCATGAATGTAATAAGTACTTATCATTATTAGCATTCTCACTGTCTTACAATATGCACCTCAAGTTTAAAAATTATGATATAAAAATTGTTTTTGATAAAGGATAATAAGTGAATAGATGATGCAAAAACTGCAGATTACAAAGCATCTAAAAGATAAACTTAAAAACCCGACTCATAAGAGTTGTGTTTTTTCATAATTTTCAAATAAACGAATAGAGAGATGGAATTATTTTCATCATGAGATACATGATTTTAAGTTGATAGTTATGGGGACACTCTATCTTTTCGAGAAATATCCAATAAATAAAAAAATACGCTATTCTTTCTCTAGATTCATAGGAAAGGATAACGTATTTTTAACTGTATAGATAGATACGTTTAATACACCTAATTTTAAAAAGATTTTATATACCATGCATTCATAGTAGAATGTTCAGAACCTAGTAGGGGTTCATTTAAAAGCATAAATCCAAATTTTCCATATAATAGACATGCAGTTTTTAATTCATGCATTGTTTCTAAATAGCACTTTTCATAATGTTTAGAGGCAAATGACAAAGCTGTTTCCATTAGTTTCTTGGAAAGCCCTAAACCTTGTGCTTTTGGACTTAAGTATAGCTTTTGTAATTCGCAAACTTTATCATGTTCGTTAAACGGTGCTATACCAATTCCGCCAACAACTTCTCCTTCCATTTCTACTACCCAATAGTTCGCATGTTTTAGATTATTATAATATTGGTGTAGGTCGTTAAGTTGAGGGTCAAAATAAGCTGTTCCAGGAATCGCTAAGCCAAGTGATTTTAATGAATCTTGTATAATTTCTTTTACTTTCGCATTGTCTTCTTTTTTCATTTCTCGAATAATCATATACGATCTCCTTCAATTAGGTTTTAGTAAAGATTGCGACAGATTTTTGAAAATGGCACCCCTAAAATGTTGACTAAGTCCACATTTTAGGGGTACAGTTATATTAATATTAAATGTGGACTTAGTCAACTAAAGGAGGATCTATGGATAAAAAAATAATTTATGACATCAGACAATTCAACCGATTTTATACAAAGGTACTTGGTTTATTTAATAACCAGATTCTAGATACAGATTATTCATTAACTGAAGCACGAATACTATTTGAAATAAGCGAAAGAACAGATTGTATTGCGAATAATCTTGTGCAAGAACTTAATATTGATAGAAGCTATATGAGCAGAATTTTACGTAGGTTTGAAAAGGAAGAATTAATAGAGAAAAGAAGCTCAATAAAAGACAACAGAAAAAACTTGCTCTTTTTGACACAAAAAGGAGAGGAACTACTAGATCTAATTCATATTCAGTCAGATGAACAATTAAATCAATTGTTTAACGGACTAAGTGATAGTGAGATTAATGAAATTCGTATTTCCATGATGATAATAAAAGAAAAATTAGATAAAAATATTAAACAAAAGTGAAAAAATGAATGCTTTTAAAAAACTAATTGGGGTAGCGTCACACATCCATTAACTTAACAGAACAGGTTGCCCCTAAAACGATAAAAATGAACTTAGATGCTATAAAAAACACAAATTTTCATAGAAAAAAAGCCGTTTTAGAGATAATCGGCTTTTTCTTTGTAAATCAAAGCAGTAAAATAATATGAAACTTCTTGAACCTTATAAATAGATAGATAGATAGATTTACTTAAAACATGATTCTTAGTATTCTATAATCAATTAATCCTCATCATACAAATTATCTACAGATTCGTGTAAAGAATCTAATAGATAGTCGCTGAAGTTTTCATAAGTAATGGCATACAACTCTTTTGAAAAACGACTCCAAAAAACAACAGGGCACTCGCCATCTTTCATTTGATTTGTATCTAAACATGTCACAGTACCATCGATATCATTTAAAACAATATATTGTTCAGGTAGGTTATATGTTTCTCTATATAATTTTGTATGGTAAACAACGGAGGAATCCGCAGCTGTTGTCTCACAACCATGTATATCCATTCCATCAAGTCCGCCGCTACCATACTGTTTTAAAAAACAATGATAAGTGCTTGGGAATGTAATGCTTAGCTTTCGGGCTGCTTCGCAAATCGTATCTTCGTTTACACCACCCATAAAATCTCCATCTTTCTCATATGTAGAAATGATTGAAAGGATCTTGTCATTCATCTTTTTTCCCCCTCCTAAATGTTCTTACGCTCGCATCATATCCATTTGTAACTACATTGTTTATCTGTCGTTATTTCTACCTTTGCCCATATGTAATGCCCCTGCCCTTGACTATTCCCAATAAAAAATTCTCTTGCATCCAAGAGAATTTTTTATTGGACTCTTATTGATAATACCTAAGAATTTTCAGTCCTGCTATAACATTAAAAATGGATCTATTGTTAGATTCTATAATACTGAAAGATTTATTACATTTTCATATTTAACTGGATAATATACTGTTAATACTAATGTATTTCCTGAACCTGCAACAATAATGATTTCCTTGTCTAACACTTCATCTATATCCTCTTTCAATTATCCTTACCCATCATATAATATTTTTCTACACATTTAGATTGTATGTTGTATATGGAAGCTCTTCTTTTTTCCATGCAAGAAATCCTCCCTTTAGATTCACCACTTCCTTTATACCAGCTCTTTGTAAAATACTAGCTGCTATAGCGGAACGCAATCCGGTTCGACATTGTAAAACGATTGGACAATCTTCTGGTATGCAATCTAGCTGCTTAAATAGATTTCCTAAAGGGATATGTATTGCATCATGAAGATGTCCTTCTTCCCACTCTTTTTTACTTCGCACATCGATAACCTTCACGCTTCCATCTTTTATCTGCGGATATAATTCAATCGGTGTTTTTTCTTTGTAGCTTTCAAATCTATCAAGTCTTTGTATAACTTGTAAGGGTACAAAAGCAATAATATTATCTAGCCCAATAGATTCAAAGTCTCTAATAACCTCCTCCACTTTAAACTTTTTCTCATCTAGAATGATTAAAGTTTCTGTTTTATAATCTAGTAACCACCCACACCAAGTTGTGAATGAATTGTTATACGGTATGTTAATTGATTTCTCCATGTGACCAGAAGCAAAACTTTCTACATCCCTTATATCAACTATTTGCTGAACGCTCCTTATAACTTCTTGAAATTCTTCTACTGTATTAATAGCAAAAACTTCTCTTTTCTTACGAATTGGTGGACCGTACTTATTTAAGTTCTTCATTAATGAAAAATAACTTGGAGGCTCTGGCTGTCCCATCAATAAAGTCGATACAAAATCACTTTCTTCATTACACTGAAATGCCCAATTAAACAGCTTTTCATAACCTAATGTAGAAGTTGGAATTGCTCCTAATGCTTTTCCACATGCGCTTCCTGCACCATGTGATGGCCATATCTGCAAATAATCAGGGAGTATTTTTATTTTTTGTATAGAATTAAATAATTGTTTCGCTCCTATTTTTGCAGTATCTTTCATACCTACAGCGGTTTCTAATAAGTCCGGCCTTCCTATATCTCCTACAAAAATAAAATCACCTGTAAATATTCCTATCGGCTTATCATTCGTATAATTATTTTGACTTGTATCAGTTACTAAAAAAGAAATACTTTCAGGCGTATGCCCTGGCGTGTGCATTACATTAAATTTTATATGACCTACTTTAAACTCTGAGCCCTCTTTAACTAATTTGTATCGACCTTCTTTAAGATATTGATATTTCCAATCACAATCTCCTTCATCAGATACATATAAATTGGCATGATAAAGAGTAGAAAGTTCTCTAGACCCAGAAAGAAAATCTGCATGAATGTGTGTTTCAGCCGCTGCTATTATATCCATCCCCTCTTGCTTAGCAAACTCTATATATTGTTCTATATAACGACCCGGATCAATTACAATTGCTACCCCTTCCTTCTGACAACCAACTAAATAAGAAGCATGTGCTAATTTTTCATCATAAAAATATTTTAAAAGCATAGCTATTCCCTCCAAATAGTTATTTCGAATTACTTTTCAATTTTTATAACCGCTTTCTATCTCCCCTTATAGCAGCCCTTTCAACATAAAATTCCAATACATATAGGGCAACATATATCTTTTAAGTAAAAACATACTATACCGTTCTTTCGCTTGATTAAACGGAAACGTTTCTTGAGGTTCATGATTATAGTTAAATTCAGCGAGTATAAGACTTTTATAACCTGTAACAATCGGACAGGATGTATATCCATCATATTTAGCGTGCAAGTCTCTTCCGTTAAGTACGTCCATAATATTTTGTTTTAAGACAGGTATTTGTTTTCGAATTGCCGCTCCAGTTTTAGAGGTTGGTAAATTGGTACAATCTCCAAGTCCGAAAATATTCTTATACTTTACATGCTGCAAAGTATAAGGGCTTATATCTACCCATCCCTGAGAATCACTTATCTCACTCTCTTTAATAAAACTAGGTGGCCCCATTGGTGGAACAACATGGATCATACTATACGGTACTGTTTCTCTTTTCAGTGTTTGCGTATCTTCAAAAATTGCTTCTTTCTTTTCAGCAATAATTTCTACTAAGTTTTTATGATAATTTGTTATAATTTGCTTTCTTTCAAGTACTTGTTCTAATGTATTAGCATATCGCGGAACCTGAAATATGTTAGCGTTCGCGGTATAAAACATTACTTCACTTTTGTTTCTTACACCACTATTAGAAAAATACTCTTCTGCTAAATACATAATCTTTTGTGGAGCACCACCGCATTTAATAGGAGTATTAGGGTGGGTAAACACCGCGTTTCCTCCTTTAAATTTTTCAATTTCTTTCCAAGTAGAATCAACATATTTATAAGAGTAATTGCTACAAACCCCATTAGTCCCAATAGACTCCTTTAAGCCTTTAATACCGTCCCAATTTATTTGTATACCAGCTGCTACAATAAGAATTTCATACTCAAGCAGCAGTCCATCATCTAAAAGTAGCTTATTTTCATCCGGAAACAACTTAACAACACTTTTAGGTATCCACGTTGCTTCTTTTGGAATAAGTAATTCTTGATCACGCATCGTACTTTCCTTTGAAACAATTCCTCCCCCCACTAAACTCCATAGTGGTTGGAAATAATGTTTTTTTGATGGATCAATAATTGCTATACTTTCTTTCAATAGGGGTACATTTCGTAACAAATGTGCAGTAGAAGATATTCCTGCAGTCCCAGCACCAATCACAATGATTTTATATCTATCTCTGGTTTTCATTATTCTCCTCCTATCTGAAATTAGTTTTCAAGTTTATTCATCGTAGTAATAATATTATAAGTTAAAAACACTCTTATTTTATCTGATTCAAATGAATCTTTTGTTAATTTCATCCATCGATATTACTATGCGGGGTAGCACCACATCATCAAGCTAAGAAAAGAAAATGCCCCTAAAACGAATACACACACTATTTCTGTAAAAAAATGTATAAATGAACTTACGAGCATGGTAGCATTGGATAAAGATATGAATATAACAGGAGGATTTATTTTATGGAGTTGAGAAAGCTAACAGATCGTGTTTTTTATACTATGTTTAGTAAAGAGTCCGATAGACCAGTTCTTGGATATATAAACGGTCAAAATTATTCTTTAATGGTAGACTCAGGTAATTCTAAAAATCATGTTGAATTGTTTAATGAAGCTTTACGTAACGAGGGATTAAGAAAGCCAGAAGGTATTGTAATTACACATTGGCACTGGGATCATACTTTTGGGATGCATGCAGTGGAAGGAATTACAATTGCCCACAAAAAGACGAACGATAAATTAACAGAATTGGCTATGTGGGAATGGACAGATTCTGAAATGAAAAAGAGGTTAGCAGAAGGAGTTGAAATTGAATTTGCAGATACTTGTATTCGGAAAGAGTACCCTTTGCTATCTGAAATACGAGTAGTGACTTCTGATATATCCTTCAACGGTTATATGGAAATCGATTTAGGAGGTATTGTTGCACAATTACATCATGTAACTTCTCCACATAGTGACGATTCTGTTTGCATATTTGTACCCCAAGAAAGAGTATTATTTATTGGGGATGCAGTTGGAGTTGACTATTATAATAATAATCACTTGGATAAAGATAAATTGAGTTCTTTAATTAAAGCGATTGAAGGATTTGATTTTGATATTTGTGTAGTAGGGCATGCTAAGCCAGTAAGTAAATTAGAGATTGTTAATATCATGAATTCTCTTCTGATACGTTAGTGGGAATTGTGACTCCATAATCCTAGGTACTCATATCCAACAGTTTAAGAAAAAGAAGCACCTCAAAACAAAAAATGAGCTGACTTCTCAAAATAACTAAATATAGAAACAGCAAATTTTCATTTAAGCGTGACTTTAAAGCCATTAACTTAAGAAACCTTCTTATTTTCCAGAACGAAAATAAGAGGGTTCTTTCAAAACGTACGGAATTTTTGTTCTGGGAGTATTCAAACATAACCATCAAGCTAAAGTATTGAAATAACCCCAATATGAAAGTAAACTTTTGAATAATTATTTTCAACTCATTAATGACTTTCTAATTTATAACACTTTAAATTAGAAAATAATATTTCATCTCTTACTTCTTTAGATGGTAATCAAATTTTTAATTTAATAGCCTATCATTTCTCTTCGGAAATATTAATATCATAGTGTTTCAAGTCAGATTTACGAATGGTTTTTTCCAAATATGCCGCACTTCCTCTTGATTCTCATTTTTTTCTGTTTTAATCCAAATTATTGAATCAGTACCACTCATTTGAAAACTAGCTAAATCATATTTATCCCAGGCATCTTCAAGCACTTTTTCAATACGCTCTACACGTAAATCTTCTACACTTTTAGTTGTATCTTCTTCACTAACATAAACATTGAATACTAGTATTATACAAGTTAAGAACGCTACTAAAACAAGAAGTATTTTTTTCATTATGATACACCTCCATAATTTATTTACACCATGACTCCCTGTTTTTACATTTAATTTCCAAACGCTTTATAAAAATGTCCCTGTGCTCTTAAAATTAACTAATTTTGTAGTGAAAAAAATATTCCATTATTATAATCAAAATACCCATTACAGACCGAACCGTTCGGTCTGTAATGGAGTGAATTTATTCCCACTCTTATTTTTTTAAAAGACGCCTAAATATTTGTCTAAGTACAAAATATGCTACTATTACTCCAAGAATAAAAATCACAATACCTATAGGATTAATGTTGATCATCTACATCAACTCCCTTGATTTTGTATATCTATCCTACAAATATAAGTATTACGGATTGATTGAGAAAGAACCACCTGGATAATGAACTGTCCCTCTTACAACGGTATTAGAATAAGCAACAGACGCGCCATATTTTTCATTCTTATTCAATTTACATGATTTCCCATTATCGCATGAACTAGTAAGACTATTAGTAAACACTTTACCTACTCCGCCACTTCCTATAAGACCATAAGCTGTATGAGTTACAGTGTTACTTAATTTCGTAGCATTCCCCTTAAATGTTTGTGTTGTCATATTCGCACCATAAGTATTATTCCAAGCTCCATGCGTAGACGACGCGGTTCCCCAAGTTCTTGCTTCAATACCAGCTACAGTTCTATATTTTGTAAAACTATTTGTCTTATAAGGTTGTACTTGATTTTCCCCTGAAATCCCCAGCATAGGCTTATCAGCATAAGTTTTAACAAATTCTTGATCTGCTATAGCCATTTCTTCACCAATATCATATTTAGCATTAATTTCCTCAAATTTACGATCAACTTCCTCACTAGTCAACCATTTCGATTCCATCTCTGTGTCAGCACTAATTTCTAAAATCGGTAAAAAAAACACACTTAATCCTAATACTAACGTTGCACCTACCATTACTTTTTTTACTGTCATAAATTGTTGCTCCTTCCACTTAGATGATAATTAATACTGCTAAACTCAACATGTAAGTTTATAAGAAATAAAATAATCAGTTATAAAACCAATATTTTACTCTATAAACATATTTTAATATTTTAGAAATTTTAATACAATTCTAGTTTCCCCTATATATATTTGTTATAATTTGTATGAATAAACCAAAACATTACACTAAGTGTACGATTCTGAATATTTAAATTAACATTATATAACCATGGAAAATAAGAATACATCCCCCCATGCCCATCAACTTAAGAATTTTCTGACATCAAAAAAACGAAAATTTGACACTTTTTCAGTTATTTATACAATTCGGCTTATTTTTTCGTTTTGGTGAATAATTCATTTCTTATGTTGATTGCGATATAGTGCTACCCTAACATACAAAAATCTCCTTCAAAAAAAGAAAGGCGCCTACGCACCTTTTGTAATCCACTTATACTTTCTTCGGCATTCAAAATTCCTTCTGAATCACTTTAATGCATCATTGTACGGACCTAATTGCTTTTTTGAAAAGTAATGAATTGTCTCCTTACTTTTCAGTAACATATTTCCTTTTATAATTAAAAAATAGGTAGCTACTAGAAAATAGATTAAACCTAATATCCAATCCAAATTTGTAGCTAAATTGTGTAAAAGAACATATCTCATATATGCATAACCAATCGGAACATGTAGTAATACAACCGCACCTAATCCTGGGTTGTATATTGTTTTTGCTTTTATATTCGCAAAAATACCATGCCATATGAATTGAAAAAATCCCATTAAAATAGGTGCCAATCCAAGCCATATAATATTTGGAAAGAAAACCGGAAGTAAATAAAAAACATACGCAATCAAAATATTTATAACCATAGCAGATTGCGTATTTAATGGATAACGATCTGGTATATCACTTTTAAATATAACTACATTAAACAGACCAGCGAAATAACCTGGCCAACGATACTCTTCAAATTGATGCACTAAAATGGCTACAAAACTTAACGCTAACAGTACTTTTATTTCACTCATTTCTCCAAAATTTACGACTAAACAACCTACGACAGCAATAGCCATTACTAAGCCTACATCACACCAGTGTTTTCTAAAAAAACTAATCATCTCTACCACCCACTATCTCAATTTTTATAAAAATAGCGTTCAAATAGGAAATCAATTTGTTTTTCTACAGGCAGTATTTTTATATCCGCCCCTGATTCAAGAATTGGCATCATTAATGCTGGAAGAAAAACGGATCCGAATATTTGCACTGTCATCATCATTAAAATTTCCTGATCCGTTTCATTTGTTATTTCACTCAAAGTATTCTTCACTTTACTAAAACCAAGACTCTTCAAAAAATCTCCATATTCGTATTGAGATGTAAATACCGTAGTTCCCATTGCAATAATTTTCCTAACTAACTCAGGGTATTGCCGAATTACTAGTACATAATCAAGTAAAAATATTTTTAATCTTTCTTTCGCTGGCACTTTAATATCATCTAAAATAGAAAAAGTGCCTTGAAAGCTAATTAATAGGACTTTAATTGTTTCGCTAATCAACTTCTCCTTTGAGCCAAAATGGTAATTTACAAGTGCGATATTTGTATCTGACAATGCTGCAATTTTTCTTATTGTTACACTTTCGAATCCTTCGTCTTTAATTAACTCCAATGTTGTATTTAAAATCTTTTCTTTCGTTGATATGTTTTCATTTCCCCTCAACTTATCTCCTCCTCTAAAATTTTTCAATTAAACAACGTTTTAAACATTGTTTAATTTTATGGTATCACCTTCAATTTTTAATATCAATCTAATCCTTTCGACATTTCCGATTACCTATTCTTTTTTTATCTTTGTTATTAAAGTTTTTACACACATTTAAGAACGTCTTTGTTTTTTCCAGTCACTCAATAATGTGAGCGGTCGGTAATTTTAATAATTGAGCTGTTGTGTAAAAAATTGTGTTCAACTTTTTATGCATCCTATTTGTTGGTAACTAATGTATTACTGTGTCCCAGTTGGGGTAGCACCACATGCCCATCAACTTAAGAATTCAGAATTACTCCAAAATGAAAAAATGAGCTTTTTTGTTACAAATTAGCACAAAATTTTGTTCTGGGGGTACAATAAAATTTTAGCTTGATGGCGATGTGGCGGTACCCCATCACCATCAAGCTAAGGTTCTATTACACTTACAGGAAATTAGTATTTTTAAGTCTTAATCTAGCCCTGTTTCATTTTAACGCGGATTTTTTGCTTTTCGCGGCTACACCTGAACACGATAGCAATACCAAGCGCCGAGGCCCCCGGTACAAAGGGTTCGCCCGAGTTCATCTCCACTATCAGTAAACCGTTCTCTTCGAAATATCTTCGGGTGTGTGAGATGTCCTTCACTGCTACCACGTACCCGGCGAATCCCGGTAGCAGGGGTGCCATCTCTCCTGGTAGCAGCTCTGACAACCGCGATCCGGGAACGATTGTGATGCGAGCCTTTTCCAAGTTGAAGGTGTGTGTTACTCCATTCGTTTGGACCTCACAATCCAAGTATCGGCCATATCGCCTAGTGAATTCGTCTATCTCGGAATCGTCAACGCATAAGATTGATTCGACTAAATCCGTCGCTCCATATTTTAATATAAAAAACAGGAATGATTCTACGGATATCGGCTATTTAGCAATGTTTATTGATGAAATTAACAGAGCTTTAAATATGAAATTTAATTTTGAACAAAGCGTGGATGGGTCTGTGTGCGATTATATTGTTCAATCTATTGAAAAAGCAGTTTAGTAAATCTTTGCTTAGCATGGGGTTCAAAGTGTTGGCAGTACTCCGTTTTGAGAATACTTCTAATAAAATATGCAACTAGATTAGTATTTCAATTTAAGTTTGCTATGAGTTTCTTAGCAAACGAGGGGCTTTTGGATAAAAATTTACTTTCTTATTTATAAAAAAAGAAGTCTAGAAATAGACTCCACATTAAAAATGTAAATCAGCATTTTTCTGTTGTTGCCTTTTATTAAGACTATTTCTTATAAATAATTCTGCAACAATTAAATTTGGCACCCACGCTAGCCAAGCAATAACGGCATAACTACGTTCGAAATGCTCCAGCCCAAATAGTAATACAAACAAAGAGAGCCAAATTCTTAATGTAACTGCCGCAAAGGTTAAGGAATAATTTCTAATCATCCAATTCCGGTGGTCTTGAATTTTTTTACTCTTAATTCTGTTCAATGCTTGATATGCCGAGGTTAGCCAAAATACGGATAACAAACCGAAACCGAGCTTTCCTACCAATCCGCCCGTAGCGTAAAAGGATAAATAAAGACCTGAAATGCTACCTAATAATATACCAATCATATAGATTTTCCCAATCATTCGATGACGATTGATATTCGTTTCCCTAAAACTTGTGGATAATGTAAAAGGCCCAATTACTAATGCTATTATACTAGTTGCAATATGTGTAAATAAAATAATATACCAAAGATTACTTAATTTCGAAAGAAACATCAGTTTCATTTGAACAAATCCTGCTTGAAATCCATCCATAATAAAATATTGGACAACAGCATAACCAGCTACTAAAATAGCTGAAAAAGTAAATATAAACTCTGCTTTTTTATTCATAATATTCCTTCCTTTGGGTATTCGCCCATTATATCATTTCTCTTGAATTCTTGTTACATTTTCTCCCCATACCTATTTAAACATAAATTCAACTTACTCCCATCTAAATTATTTATCTACCGGTCACTTATAGCACCAAACCCTAATCTCACACTATCCAAACGATTTATAACAATCACCAGATGCTGTTGTTGGCTTTAATTCCTCCATCGCTATGTATCAGAAGCTTTTAATCAAACCTCAATCCAAACTAACACCAGCTATAAAAAGACAGCTATCTTAGATAACTGTCTTTTTTTGAATCCAATTTAATTATTTTGAAAATCTAGCATATCCTAAGAAATGCTTCTGAGTATATGAACTGTTAATCTTACTTTTAATTACACCTGTTGTTTCATCAGCAGCATGAATATATTCACCGTTTCCTATATAAATCCCTAAATGTGAAGGACCCGCTTTATAAGTATTTTGTAAGAATACTAAGTCCCCAGGCTGAGGGTCACTTATTTTTGTAACCATTCCCCAATATCCAGCTACACTATTTCTTCCAATTTTATATCCATTATTTTTAAATACGTAAGAAATAAAACCACTACAATCAAATGCATTAGGTCCATCAGCTCCAAATACATATGGTTTTCCTAATAATTTTGTAGCAAGGTCAACTACCCCCGAAGAACTAGAATCAGTTTCATTCATGTTAAGCCACTTATCACCTTCCCATGTTTGAACCTTCCACCAGCCATCCGTTGTTCCATCGATAATGTTAAAATCCTGTGGATTGTATTTATAACCACCATTTCCTTTTACAGCGTTAAATGAAGGCTCATTATAGACATACAAAGATTTATTTACGAATCTTAGTTCTCCATTTGGAATCATCCATTTATCGCCTTCCCATGTTTGAACCTTTAACCAACCATTCTTTGTTCCATCGATAATGTTAAAATCCTGTACACCATATTTATAACCACCATTTCCTTTAGGTGCATTAAAAGATGGTTCGTTATATACGAAAGAAGGTGTATCTATTAATCTTAGTTCTCCATTTGGAGCAAGCCATTTCTCTCCTTCATAAGTAGCTACTTTCCACCAACCATTATTACGCTTTTCAATTACATTCCAGT
The DNA here is from genome assembly GCF_022095615.2 of Bacillus thuringiensis. NCBI lineage: Bacteria > Bacillati > Bacillota > Bacilli > Caryophanales > Bacillaceae > Bacillus > Bacillus thuringiensis. The sequence continues at coordinate 173,747 of NZ_CP155560.1, read as the reverse complement.
CCTGCGGACCATATGGATGACCACTATTTGCTTTTTGTGAATTAAATGATGGTTCATTGTAGCTAAAAACGTCTTTACCCACATACTCAGTTTGTTGTTGAGCTTTAGGATTTATCCATTTGTCGCCTTCCCATGTTTGAATTTTTAGCCATCCGTCTGTTGTCCCGTCAATAATTATAAATGTTTGACGACCGTATTTCTGTCCACCATTTGCTTTTTGTGATGAAAAAGAAGGTTCTTCGTATGCGTAAAGATCTGCTAAAATACGTGATTCACCGTTTACATTAATCCATGAATCACCTTCCCAAGTTCCAATTTTCCACCAACCATTATCTCGTTTTTCAATTATTCTTACATCCTGAGGACCATATTGTACTCCACTATTTTGCTTTGCAGAGTTAAATGAAGGTTCTACATAACTGTAAAACGATTTATTAACATACTCAAGATTATTTTCGGCATGAGTCACCATACTAAATGTAGAGATAGATAAAAAGATAGATAATAGAATCCCGATACTACGCTTTAACATAAAATAACCTCACTTCATTTTTTTGGCTAATATATCGTTAAAAAAATAGATAGATTATTTTATAGATTAATAAAAAGATAAATTATTTAAGTATTCGGATTTTTACCGTTTTACGTCCCCATTGGCGTGCCTCTTTATCCGTTGGAAATAGCACATCTATCTTTTTACCTTTGATAGCACCACCTGTGTCACCTGCAATCGCCTCACCATAACCATCGACATACACCTTTGTTCTTAGAGGGATTACTTTCGGATCAACAGCGATTAGTTTAATATTAGGATTTTTACCTATATCAATACCAGCTGCTGTAATTCTTTCACTTGGAGAACTTTTTTCTACACTATATGCAGTAGATTCAACATAAAATTCAACACTCTCATTTTCTTCAAACATGTTAAGCCACTTATCGCCTTCCCATGTTTGAACCTTCAACCAACCATCCGTTGTTCCGTCGATAATGTTAAAATCCTGTGGATTATATTTATAACCACCATTTCCTTTTACAGCGTTAAATGAAGGCTCATTATAGACATACAAAGATTTATTTACGAACCTTAGTTCTCCATTTGGAATCATCCATTTATCGCCTTCCCATGTTTGAACCTTTAACCAACCATTCTTTGTTCCATCGATAATGTTAAAATCCTGTACATCATATTTATAACCACCATTTCCTTTAGGTGCATTAAAAGATGGTTCGTTATATACGAAAGAAGGTGTATCTATTAATCTTAGTTCTCCATTTGGAGCGAGCCATTTCTCTCCTTCATAAGTAGCTACTTTCCACCAACCATTATTACGCTTTTCAATTACATTCCAGTCCTGCGGACCATATGGATGACCACTATTTGCTTTTTGTGAATTAAATGATGGTTCATTATAGCTAAAAACGTCTTTACCCACATACTCAGTTTGTTGTTGAGCTCTAGGATTTATCCATTTGTCGCCTTCCCATGTTTGAATTTTTAGCCATCCGTCTGTTGTTCCATCAATAATTATAAATGTTTGACGACCGTATTTCTGTCCACCATTTGCTTTTTGTGATGAAAAAGAAGGTTCTTCGTATGCGTAAAGATCTGCTAAAATACGTGATTCACCGTTTACATTAATCCATGAATCACCTTCCCAAGTTCCAATTTTCCACCAACCATTATCTCGTTTTTCAATTATTCTTACATCCTGAGGACCATATTGTACTCCACTATTTTGCTTTGCAGAGTTAAATGAAGGTTCTATATAACTGTAAAATGATTTATTAACATACTCAAGATTATTTTCGGCATGAGTCACCATACTAAATGTAGAGATAGATAAAAAGAGAATTAATAGCAATGATACGCTTTTTTTTAACATATAAATTTTTCACCTCTTTCTTTTTACAACGATATATTAACATAAAAACATTAACATAATTTTCTTTATTTATCTATAAAACCCCAAATGAGATAACAAATTTTTTAGAATCTTATAACCCTTTTAAACCCTCTCCGTTCAAAGGGTTATAAGGAGCAGCTTAATAAGAAATATAAAATATGCAATTTTGCATATTTTATATTAAATTATAGTTCCATTCCCTTCTTATATTTATTGCTAGTTGCTCTTCCTTTAAGAGGGAAAAGGTGGAATCTTATTCTCACAAGAAATTTCCCTTTTTCTTTCCCTATAATTCTATGCATCTTTTTATACATTCCTATTCTGGCGCGATTTTAGGGTTCTTCCTTGTTACTGAATTAGCCGAAAAAATGTATAAAATCTTGCATACTCTTAGCGTTGGAGTTTTCCAAAATGCTGGCGGTACCCCATGCCCATCAACTTAAGAGTGTAAACAAACTGAACTTTCGTTCAGCCGGGTTAAAGCATTCTTAAAATAGAAGTATATTCTTAAAAATACGCATACCAAATAAACCCTAACGGGTTTCACTTTTTTAATTATGCAATTTTCTTTTGTTTTCTCAACCATTATACTCATAGACAACACCCATAATATCAAAGACAGTCTTCTTCTCATATCTGTGAGATTTTCGTCCATTCTTCTGTAGAAGATGGAACAGGCGGATTAAAATCTTTGTTATTTCTCGGGTGTTTTGCTGTATGGTTCGATATAAAATGTGTAAATGATCTTGAATCATTCCAATTGCTTTATATTCACTTAATTCTTGTTTCTTCTTTTGTAAAATTAATTGTCGCATCTTAAACATAGTAGAAGAACATAGAAAAATGGCAATGAGTTTTCCATAAACATGGCATTCTAATCGCTCTTGTTTAATATTTTGCCAATGATGAATTTGAAATAGAGATTTCCATGTTTTAAATACAATCTCTATTTGCCAACGGAGAGAGTAAAAATCATGGATTTGTTCCATCGGAACAATTTCCCAAGGTGTATGGGTAACATATAGGTTCATACCAGCTAATCGTTTGCTTTTTTTCGAATATGTAATACCTTTTTTACTTTCCGTATATACTTGTTTTTTCATACGCTCACGAAGTTATTTTTCTGTTAATCGATACATAATCAATCGAGTGAATAGCTTTTTATCCTTTCCAATATAAGCTTCTTTTATTTCATAGGACTGCCCTGGTTTTAAGGTAACCATAATGTGTTCTAGATCAATTTTGATGTACTGAGATTGTTTTTTTATTGTCCCATTTTGAAAGTATTCGGGAAATTCATTTTTGATATATACCCTATTGTTTAATTTAAGCCGTGATATATAATACACACCACGTTGATCCATTTGATCTAAATCATCCAATGAATAATAGCCTAAGTCCCGAATACATAGATCCCCAGGACGTAATGTCGCTAAACACTCTGTTCCAAAGGTTTTATCATTATTTTTTCCCGGTTCAATTTGAACATTTAAAAACTGGCCACTGTGTAAGTCATATTCTAATTGAATTTTTATACCCGCTGTTTGGGCACAACCACCTGACCCAGGGTACACACTAGCTAAATGTTTTGGTACCTGGAAAATCGTTGCATCTAAAATACGAATTCGTTGAAAATAAGCGATTGAAGCGCTTGGAATCACTGATGTTTCACAAATTTTACTTTTTAATAGTGCAGAGAAAATATGCTTTAAAAAGAAAACAGCTTTTTTATTGAAACGCTTATTGAGTCCTTCTGGACTCATAAGTGTTCCTGTAACAGCATGAAGTTGACTACACAGTCTCACTAAAGAATCACTCGCTACTCGTTGACTGATCCAAACACATATAGTAGCTAAATCATGCCCTGAAAATTTACGTTTTCGTTGTACAAAACCTAGTTTTCTAGCAAGATTTTCTAAAAATGAAGGAGTAAGATATTCATATAATTCTTCAGAAAATAATTGTAATTCACTTTGAATCGAAAGACTCATAAAAAACGTCATCCTTTCTGTATATTTTTACAAAAAGAATAACGCTTTTTTGTATTTGAGGGTATTAAAATCTCTTAAGTTGAGGGGCATATAAGGTTAATTTTGTAAAAATGTATTATAATGGATTTTAGAAATATAAAATGTTAAATGTATTAGAGGGGAGATATATTATGGCAACATTTATACTTGTACACGGTGCATGGGATGGTGGATATGTTTGGAGGGAAGTTGCAACACAGCTGAGAAAAAAGGGACATGAAGTATATACACCTACATTAACGGGACTTGGAGAAAGAGCGCATCTTGCACATCCGGGTGTAGGATTAAAAACATATATTCAAGATATTGTGAACGTTATTCACTATGAAAAATTAAAGGAAGTTATTTTAGTAGGGCATAGCTATGCTGGAATGGTAATAACCGGGGTTGCAGATATTATTCCAGAATGCATTAAAAATATTGTGTATATTGATGCAATGATTCCAAATAACGGAGATTCTGTAATGGATATTTCTGGTCCGGAAATGTCTTCACATTTTATAGAAGAAGTAAAGGTTCATGGAGATGGATGGCGTATTGTTCCAAGAAATGCGTCAGATCAAAGAAAAGTTGCTATGCCGCTATTAGCATTTACACAATCAATTGAAATGAATAATTCGATAATGAATGAGATCCCACATACATATATAGAAATTCTTGATCATCCTGCAAATTGGCCAATGGCTCCTATTTTTCAAAGATCAGCTGAAATAGCAAAGGAGAGAAAATGGGATGTATATTCTATTCAAAGAGGTGGGCATTGGGTTATGCAAACAAACTATGAAGAATTAACTCTTATTTTAGAAAGATGTAGTTGATAACATAAAAGAATGTACATATGAAATTTGCTTAGTGTATATTTTCATTAAAATGCTGGTGGTACGTCTATTATGGATAATATTAAACCGGGAAAATTGCTAGACGTGACTGAAGTAGTTATTAAAAATCAAAAATAATCGTTGGACTTATATAATCTTAAAGGCTAAGGTATCTATGAAAATAAATTCTCACCGTTTGTAAAGGCTGTTCCAACTAATCAATAATTAAGAAGACTATCCCTATGCACAAGCAAGAAGATAGTCTTTTTTTTGAAAATCAAGTAACTGAGAAATAACGTTTTTTTACACTTGGGGATATTTCAAAATCTTAAGTTGATGGGCATGTGGCTGAACCCCATCGCTATCAACCTAAGCTTATGCAAAGTCAATTTTAGGCGAGATTGTTTCTTTTTTCTAAAGGGCAAGTGTAGGTGATTGAAAGATTTGCATACGAAATAAACCCTAACGGGTTTCACTTTTTTGAATTAAGCGGCTTGATTATCAGACATGGTACAATTGTAAACAACACCTAATATATCAAAGACTGTTTTTTTCTCATATCGATGAGATTTCCGCCCGTTTTGCTGTAGGAGATTGAACAGGCGAAGTAACATCTTTGATAGCTCTTGGGTGTTTTTTTGTATAGTTTGGAATAGAAGAAGAAAATAGTCTTTAATCATATATATGGCTTTATACTCACTAAGCTCTCGTTTTTTCTTCATGAGGAGCAATTGGCGCATCTGAAACATGATAGAAGAACAGAGTAGAATGGCAATCAACTGACCATATAAATGGCACTCCAATCGTTCAGGTTTTATCTTTTTACAATGATGAATTTGAAAGAATGACTTCCACGTTTTAAATAAAATTTCGATTTGCCAACGCAGAGAATACCAGTCATGTACCTGTCCCATCGGGACAATATCTGTAGGGGTGTTTGTCATATATACATTGATACCACTGAGTCGTTTACTACGAGGAGAATACTTCATTCCTTTCTTTTTTTCTCTTACAGTTTGATCTTGTAATCGTTTTTGTTGCTGTTGTTTTGTTAATCGATGAACAATTACACGAGCTGGCACTTTATCAATCATTCCTACATAAGCATCAGCTATTTCACATGTTTGTCCTGGTTGAAGGGAGTTCATTAACGCCTCCATGTCTATCTGTATATACTCCGTACCTTTCTTAATTCTTCCATCTTGAAAATAATCAGGGTTAGGATTTTTTTGATAAATACGTGTATTCGACTTAATACGAGAGATATAGTAGGCCTCTTTATCTTGTATATATTGAAGGTCTTTTAAATGAAAATAACCTAAATCTCGGATACATAAATCATTCGCTGCCACAGTTGGGACACACAGAGAGCCGTAAGTGCGATCATGTTGTTTACCTGGACCTGTATGAATATGTAGGAACTGTCCACTTAACAAATCATACTCAAGTTGAATTTTTATCCCAGCTGTATGGCTACATCCTCCTGCACCTGGATAAACTGATGAAAATACATCCGGGAGTTGAAATGCAGTTGAATCTAAAATACGAATACGCTTGAAAACAGAAGTGTATGGAGAAGAAATCGGCATAGATGCGACCAATTTTTTGCTTAGTAGTTCGGCTAGTATGTGTTGTAAAAGTTGGACGGCGGCCTTATTAAACCGTTGATTCAGTCCCTCAGGACTGATGAGTACTTCTGTTGATGCTTCTAAACAGCTAGATAACTGAGTTAAAGAAGTCATAGCTACATTTTGGCTCACCCATACACATAAAGCTACTAAATCTTTTGCTTGGTACTTACTGGTTCGTTGTACAAAACCAACATCTCTAGCAAGATCCCGTAAGGTATTTGGAGATAAAAAACTTTGAATCTCTTGAGCAAATAGTTGTAATTCATTGGATACAGAAATAGACATAAAAAACCGCCATCCTTTCCTATGATTCTACAGAAAGAATAGCGCATTTTTTCATTTTGGGGGAGAACTTTGTTTTATTAGTTTGATAGCGATTGAGTAGCACCACAGCGTTTAAGAGTACATCTGTATAACAGTTACTCATTAGGTATTCTATATTTCTGCTAAACAAGACTCCTAAAAATCAGTGCGTTTATAAATTCTCACCGTTAAGAAGTAAGAGCCGATAAATATAAGTATGGTAACGATTGAAACAAGTATAATGAGTTGATTAATAGTAAATTGTGTAGTCACGCTATATGCAAGGTCAGTAATATTTACATATGCCTCAATTGTTCTCCATAAAACAACAAATACAGGAAAAATAATGCTGACAGCAGCTATCAAATATTTATTGGTAAAGCGATAGAAAAATGGTAAGTAGAGAGATGTAAACAACATTGCAGTAAGAATACTAATCACAATTTCCTGTGGAGTTGCAATTTGGCCATAAGTCGGAGATACAAACTGAATTATTGCTTGAATCGATAAAGAAAATGACACCACTATAAGCATAAAAATCATTGTACCTATATATTTTGACATAATAATTGAATTTCTACTATAAGGAAGGCTGTTAATAAACTTGTGACTATTATTCTTTGCATCATAATAATGTAGATTTATCACATAAGACCCAACTGGTAAAACGACCATTAAGTAAAAGCTTCCAAATGTCATAATAAAAAAGCATATGATAATCAAATACAATAATATAATTAATTTTTGCAATCGAAAGTCCTTTAATATTAAATTATACATATTGAATATTCCCCTTTTTTGTATAGTACATAATATCTTCTAATGTCGCTTCTTCAATTAAAAAATCATTCCCTAGTTGAGTATGTGTATGGAGTGCATTACTTGTAAGTGCTTCAAATCCAATGTTTGTTTCACGAATCCCAATCAATTGTTCCCTGATTTTTGGTGTAAGTAAAGCTGTATCCCCTTTTACAATTGCATATTCTTCAGAAATACTATGCATATCTTTTTCGAACACAATTTCTCCATTATGAATAAATACAATATAATCAGCTATACGGTCTAAATCAGTTGTAATGTGCGTAGAGAAAAAGATTGTTTTATCTTGATCGACCATTAAATCATAAAGAATGTCTAAAATTTCTCTCCGAAATACAGGGTCAAGCCCAGAAGTTGGTTCATCCATAATAATAAATTCGGCATGGTGCGAAAGTGCAAACGCTAGAGAAGTCTTCATTTTCATCCCTTTAGACATCTTTTTCATTTTTATGTTAGTCGGTAACTCAAAGTTTCGTATGTAGGATTGGAAGCGATTTTCATCCCATTTTTTATAAGCTGGAGCAATGAATTTTTTCAGTTGATGAACTGTCATATCTTCATAAAAGATATTGTCATCATATACGAATCCAATACGCTCTTTAATAGAAACTTGATCCTTTTGATAATCCTTACCAAAAACTTTGATATCTCCACTATCCTTGCTAATAAGATCCATAATTAGTTTAATTGTTGTACTTTTTCCTGCGCCATTTCCGCCAACAAATCCCGTTACAAACCCCTTTTTTATGTTGAACGATACATTTTTTAAAGAAAATCCATTATATGTTTTTGAAACATTTTTCAGTTCTACAATGTTTTCCACTTCTATTCCTCCTCATAAATACGATGAATAATCTGTATTAACTCATCCTTTAATAAATGATTAGCCTTACTCTCTCGGACGATTATGCTGAACTTTTCACGTATTGGATCACTTGGTTCATCTACTTGTTTCTTTTTTGTTTGTTTTGCAACAAATGAGCCTTTCCCCACTATAGAGTAGATGTAACCTGCTTTTTCAAGTTCTTCGTATGCTCTTTTTGAAGTAATAACACTTACCTTCAAGTCTCTAGCTAATGAACGCATGGAAGGTAATGCATCATCTTCTTTCAATGTCCCATTTGATACTTGTAATATAATTTGGTCAATGATTTGTTGATAAATAGGAGACTTAGACTTATTTGATAGTAAGATTCTCATGATTCAACTCCTTGCGTCTTAAATGCTTATGAACACATTATACACACTATGCACAATATATACAATATATACATTTGGAGCGATGTTAATTTTTCATATAGGATACCGTCACATTGATAAAAAAACGTTATCCTTTCCTATGATTTCTCAGAAAGAATAACGTCTTTTTCATTTTAGGGTGTATTTTGTCTTGTTAGCTTGATAGCGATGTGGCTGAACCCCTAAACGTACAATTTTCTTTTTTCGTTCGTGTCGGGTCTTATAACATTTAGGTAATCAGCTATTTGTTAATTGTCAGGCAGATATTTTTAGCTAAAAAAACTATAATTGAAATATAATACAGATTACGAACCGTTTTACACGTATCTCGGTTGAACTTCTGAATCACATATTGTTATAATCACTGCTATTCTTCTCTAATTACATCTATAACGTTATCCTTTTTAATTTTCCCCAGCGGAATTAGTACCGATACATAACTAATCAACAGTGCAGTTATAAAAGTGATAAAGCTAGATTGATAAGGAATAATCCATTCAAACGAAACCGTATTTGACAGTGCTACATAAAGAATATATGACAACATACAGCCGAAAAAGATTCCTTGTATGCTTCCAAAGAAACCGTACAGGAGCCCTTCATATATAACCATCTTTTTCAAATCCTTTTGCGACATGCCAATCGATTTTAAAGCAGCTAATTCTTTTCTTCTCATAATGATGCTGACTGTGATGGTATTTAAAATATTTACACAACCAATTAGTGTAATAACAGCTATAAATCCGTACCCTAATATTTTTATATAAAGTATATTGTCTGTATGGAAATTACTTTGAACAATATTATTTTTCACTTCTATAGATGCATCTCCACCCAGTTTCTTTTGTATATCTAAAATTGTAGCATCAGCCTGAGATTGATTCTCTAAATCAATTTCAAAACCTGTTAATTTTTGTGGCGATGGTGTAATATTTTCGGCTATTTGTTCACTAGTAATAAAAGTTATGGTATCCATCACTCTGCTCATATTAAAAATATCCAATTCTACAATTGCAGCTATTTTTAAAGTTTCTAGTTTTTCTTCATTGTAGGAGATTTCCTCTATAGGTTTTCTTTCCTGCCGACTTGTTATTTGGATTTCATCCCCTACCTGAAAAGTACTTAGAGAACCTATATATTTTTTACTTGTATTCATATCATTTGATGCAGCTTGCTTTACTAAAATAACCTCTTTTTCACGATTTAATTTTGAAATATCAATTCTTCCACTAGTTACATTTTCAGCTAATTTCTTTAAACTATTCTCATCGTATGCTTTTATTTGCGTTTCCATAATTTCTACAGTTTGATTATTGTATTTTACTTTATGATACAGCGATTCATTTCCTTGTAATTCTTTAATTTGTTTATTTTTTGGTACTCTCGTATAAAAATCATTTGCCTGATATTGCTTGTACAGATTCTCTACGTTATTAACTTTATAAATATTTCGACTCATACGATCTATGCTAGGCTTGTCTAAATTTGAATTAACCGTAACTGATATATCCGATTTTAGAGCTTGAATTTCCGGTTGTTTACGCTGAATGACAGTATCTATGAGAAACGTAAACGTGATATACAGTACACTACTTATAATAATAGACAAAATTGTAACTGTATATCTATTGGGATTTCTTTGGATATTTTTCAATGCCATACTTAACGGAAAAGATAGTGGTTTCTTTAGTTTTGTTCTCTTTTTTTTCTTTATTTTTTCTTTTTTTATAGCCAATCGGCTACTTACGGCCAGTAGCGGTGAAATTCTACCTGCAAAAAAAGCAGGAAAATAGCTTGAAATATAAACAGTTATCAATGTAATTAACGAACTTACACATATAATTAACCAATCTAATTTAATTGTATATCCCATAGAGTTTTTAAGTACGTTTATCAGTACTTGATTAAGTAAAAAGACTACTGATATACTGCACAAAATCCCAAAAAAGATAGCAATAATAGAAAGAAATGTTGCTTCTCTTATCACAATTTTTCTGATTTGTTTTTTTGTAGCTCCAATACTCCTCAATAGCCCAAACTGTTTCATTCGCTCTACTATACTAATTTGAAATGCATTGTAAATAATAACAATCGTAGAAATCACAACAATCCCAATACTAATAGCGGCTGCCACCATTATCTCCACACTAGGCTTTAAGGATTTCTTTAATTCGTCATTCACTCTTATATTTTCTTTATTCGTCAATAATTTAAATTGGTTTTCAACTTCCTCAAAGTTTGCGTACTTATGCAATTCAATCAATACGCTACCTTCACCAACTTTGAACTTATTTTTATATGTAAATAATTGACCAGTTTTATTTTCCTGAGTACTACTAGACTTATTTAGCAAACCAACAAGTTTATATTTTTTTTCATGAATAGTAAACATACCGCCTAATTTAAGATTGGGACCGAAGTAAGGCAGCATCCATTTTTCCAAAACAGCCTCGCCTTCATTTGAAGGCAGCTTACCTTCCACAGGAATACTAGACTGTAACAGCTTCAATGCTTGATGATCTGCATACATATAAGAAACAGCTATATCATCAACATGGAGCACCTCTCCTGGAGTTATGATGCCATAAGAAGATATATTCGGATTACTTTTTATCATATTGAAAAGCTTTTGATTATAATTTTCAACTGAAATATTTGCAGAACCCATAGAACCTTTTTTAGCATTATCAATTCCCGAAGTGTATCCACTATTTAAAAAAAGTCCAATCGTTGTTATTAGCGCCAATGCTAGAATAATACCTGTTAATGTTAGCAGAGTACGTTTTATATTACTTCTGAGATATTTTTGACTTAACTGTTTGTAACTATGAATCAATACTCCTCCCCTCCACATTTCTCTTGATTTTGTACTAATTTTTCATCTGAAATAATCATGCCATCTGTAATGGTTATAATTCGATCAGAGTTTGATGCGATAGCAGGGTCATGAGTAATTAAAATCACCGTCTGATTATATTTTTTAGCCGTTACTTTCAATAAATTCAGAACTTCTTTTGTATTTTTTGTATCTAGATTTCCGGTTGGTTCATCCGCTAATATAATATCGGGTTTATTTATAAGAGATCTACCAATAGATACCCTTTGTTGTTGACCACCCGATAATTCAGAAGGCAAATGATCTCGTCTTTCATTTAACCCTAGCGTTTTTATAATTTCATCCAGGTAATGATCATCTACCTGTTCTTCGTCCAACAGTGCTGGCAAAGCAATATTTTCTTGTACATTTAAGACAGGAATTAAATTGAAAAACTGAAATATAAAGCCAACTTTTCTTCGGCGAAAAATGGAAAGTTCATTATCTTTATAATTGTAGACATTTTCATCACCTATAAACACATTTCCCGAACTCGGACGATCCAGCCCTCCTAAAATATGCAATAAGGTACTTTTACCAGAACCTGATGCTCCAACTATGGTTACGAATTCTCCCCTATGAATGGAAAGATTAATTCCTTTTAACGCCTGTACTTGCGTTTCTCCCTCTCCATATGTTTTTACAACATTTTCTAATCTAACAACCTCCATACAACTCATCCTTTTCACAGATTAATTTTGAATCTCTACAAAATAGATTTTATCCTTATCGTACTCACCATTCTCGTCTTTTACTGCATACACTTTTGAAACGTATTCGACCACCTTTTTTACTTTGTTTTTATTTTTATAATCAAAATTTTCTTTTGCAAACTGAATTAACGAAAGGCTTACTTCTTTTTCTTTTAATTGTTTATATGTTTCCTCATTAACAATTACTATCGGTGATGAAAAATAGCCAATCCAATTATTTTGTTTAATATGTTGAACAGGTATCATTTGTCCATCTAAATTTAAATTTCCATCCTTAACTTCCTCATCTTCCGCATTTTTTCTATAAAATAAGTTTTTTTCACTCGCTAATTCTTTTATTTCTCTTACCGGGGTTGAAGTTATTGAACTATCTTCTTTAGATAAGGGTGTTCTTACAATTCCTTTTTTTAAGAATTTTTCAGCTGTAGATTTTGTAATTACCGCATATTGTTTCTTGCTAACAGATGATGTATCAATTTGCTTGTCCATCTCTTCTTCAGTCATATTTTCTCCTTTTTCTTTCCATTCTTTCTTAATTTCTTCTTTCTGTTCGGTAGTGAGTTCTTGTTTTATTATTTCTGTAACCAATTTATAACTATAATCTGCTGTTCGTACGTTTTGATCTTTATACAGATTTTTGACAGCTGATATATTTTCTTTCGTTCCAGATACCATGATACCGTTTACTGGTTGTGAGGGACCATTTATATACCGATTTACAGCAAACCCTATACCTATAAAAATTACTGTTACTACTAGAAATCCTATTATCTTTTTCATTTTCTTCCTCCTCATATACTATGTTTAATCTGGGATTAGAACAGTAGGTTTTTTCTTTATATAAACAGTGGCTAAAATGTTACAAGTCTTAATAAAGAATGATTACCTTCAGTATAGACGTCTTTAATTGTTAATTGAATAACTCTTGTCTTACTATATATACTTTAATCTTACAGTTTAGTAAGATTACTAAATCTAACTTTTTATATACTCGTAACTCTGATCAAGATATACTTTAAAATTAAACGGCTTTTATACACTTATTTAAGTACACACATACTTTTCAAATTCTCAAAAATACGCTCCCATTCGGCTCTTATTCTCAATGATCTGTTTTTAAAAATTCATTTACATAATTAATGCGAATTTAAATTTCATTTAACATTTTTGTATTAGATAACTTAAACAAAACTTTACTGATTGTATAAAAACGTACAAATTCAACAAGACACTATTACAAGTTTTTTCAAAATATAAGCGAGTACATGTATGAATTACGTAAATATTCTGCTTTAAGTAATTGTTGTATCTGATTATGTACTGAAAAGCATTAAGCCAATTTGGGTATTATGCTTATACTCAGAAAAGCCTCTAAAAGTCCATTTCCATACTTAACTATTTTAAATTAGCCAATCAACGTGTAAAATAACTGTCATAATCTAAAATACTGCCATAATCAAAGACAAATGAGGAGAGATACTGTGGATAAAGTATTATTCGTTGAAGACGATAACGATCTAGGAATGGCTATTGAGTTTACTCTAAAAGGAGAAGGACTTGAGGTTATAAGAGTTTCTACTGTACAAGATGCAAAAGACCAATACGAAAATAATAATTTTGACTTAGCTATATTGGATGTTGGACTCCCAGATGGAAATGGGTATGATTTATGTACCTATCTTAAAAGAAAGGGTGATATACCTATTATTTTTCTCACAGCACTGGATGAGGAGGCAAATGTAGTAATGGGCCTTGATATTGGTGGAGATGATTATATAACAAAACCCTTCAGGGTAAAAGAGCTATTATCTAGAGTAAAAGTACAATTAAGAAAAAAAATTAAAACAGCTTCTAATACTATATTGAGGTCTGAAAATATACAGCTTGAAGTTGAAGCGGCCAGAGCCTTTAAGCATGAGAAAAGTATAAATTTAACACATTTAGAATACAAACTCTTATTAACGTTAATGCTAAATCCTCATAAAGTGTTACAAAGAAATGAGATATTGAAAAAAATAGCAGATGAAGGTGAAGTGTTTTTCGATGAAAATACTCTTTCTGTTTATGTAAAAAGATTGAGAAGTAAAATTGAGGATAATCCACAAAATCCTGACTGTATAATCACACAAAGAGGTGTCGGATATTTCTGGAATAAAGACGTCAGTAAGGAGTAATTTAATGATAAATAGAGAAATAAAAATTAATATACTTACATTAGCATTAATCTGTTTTTTATTTATTATATATCAAGTTATCACAGTTCATATTCTATATGACCATTTAAAAAATGATTATATTACTATTTGGAGTGAAATTACTGGAAAACTAATTGAACAAAACCCAGAAAATGAATACGAAATAATACAAGCACTTACAAATGATACAGCCAATAAAAAAGATTATTCCAGCGATGGAGAAATGCTATTAAAACAATATGGTCTATCTGCTGAATTAGATTCAAGACTTTTTCCTTATTTAAATAAACATATATCCCAAAACAATATATACATGTTCCTTGGAGCAATAGGGTTCAGCTTAATCCTAATTTTTCTAAATTACTTACAATATAAATCTTTTTTCTTAAAAATTAGAAATGTAACAGCTGCAGCGAATAAAATTATTGAAGGTGATTACACCATTGATATCAAGGAAAATAGAGAAGGTGATCTAGCTAAACTTGCTAATTCTTTTCATAAACTGAAAAATGTTATTAGAAAAAGTATGCATAATTTAATGGAAGAAAAACAATTTTTAATTCAAACTTTACAAGATATTTCTCATCAACTAAAAACACCCCTCTCAACACTAACAGTGAACAATGATATCTTATTACAAGGTAAATTAAATGAACAACAATATCATTTTTTACACAATAATGATATTCAAATTTCAAGAATCAACTTTTTAATACATAATTTATTAAAAGTTTCAAAAATAGATGCTAGAGCAATACTATTTGAAAAAGAAAACTCTGATATTATTGATACAATTTATGAGGTCATTGCTAGTTTGAACAGTAAATTAAATAAAAAAAATATGAACATACATTTAAAAACCAA
Source organism: Bacillus thuringiensis (assembly GCF_022095615.2). NCBI lineage: Bacteria > Bacillati > Bacillota > Bacilli > Caryophanales > Bacillaceae > Bacillus > Bacillus thuringiensis. Next base: position 158,353 of record NZ_CP155560.1, on the reverse strand, counting down.
TGAAAAAATATCACTTTTCCATGACAGTATTTGGATGCAAGAAGCTTTATTAAATATTTTAAAGAATTCCATTGAACATTCAAATGATAATAGTTCTATTTATATTGAAGTCACAAACTCTCCTATTCATACTGAAATAATAATTCAAGATTTTGGTGAAGGTATTGCATCAGAAGATTTGCCATATATATTTGATAGATTTTACAAAACAAAAAATTCAAATAAAGAAGGCTCCATTGGAATTGGCTTAGCACTAGCGAAATCAATTATCGAAGCTCACCATGGATTTATTAAAGTAGAAAGTCAAAAACACTCATTCACAAAATTCACAATAACTTTTATGAAGTATTAATAGTTCACAAAATTCACAATAACTTTTTCGTTTTAGGGGTAATTAAGAATCTTAGCTTGATGGGTATATGGTGTTACCCCTAGTTTTATCTAACTGGAATTGAATCCCCTTGTTATAGATTTTTATTTTATTATTATTAATTATGGTACATGAAATTATTAATAATGAAATAAAAAAAGCTCCCCTGAAAGGAGCTCCTTACATTACAAAACACTTAAGAAATTCTGCTAATAACAGCTCTACTTATGATTTGGAGTATGGTTATAACTCATCCACCCCTGTTTGTTACGATAAATCATTGGTCGAAGACTATTCTTTTTCTGTATATTATTTCAAACTCTTTAGATTTTTTCTTTTTGTGAAATTTACCTCAAAACAAATTAACTAGATAACAAAACGTAAAGTAACAATGCTGCTGCCTCTTGTCGCTTCATACTTTGTTTTGATAGATAATCTGCTGATCCATCTTCATTATATATAACCTCAGGCCCTACTAAACGATGACCTACAATGTTTTTCACGGATTCTATTGCCCAATCATCAGTTTCTCCCTTTAATGTTGCATCTGCAGATGGCGCTCCTAACATTTTTAAATACTGCCAGGTAATCCATGCTGCTTCTTGTCTAGTAATTGCACGGTCTGGATGGAATTGTTCCCCTTCTTTTTCATATAAAATACCAATTTCATATAACTTTTGAATATGTGGTGCATACGAATGATTTTTCACATCAGAAAACACTGGTTCTTTTTTTGAAGGTGGCGTAAAGTAAGCAATTTGAGATAAACAATATGCAAATTCTGCTCGTGTAAGAGAAGATTCTGGAGTGAAATTCCCCTCCTTATTTGCTTGTAATACCTCGTATTGATGTAAAGGATTTATAAACTTAGCATATGGATGATTTTCATCTACGTCTTTAAATTTCTCAGGCTCACTTAACTTCACCGCTGAGCTGCCAGAGTTCCAATGTATCATTTCTTTCACAGTACCATCTTTGTGAAGTTTAAATGCCATATAATTCCCTTTTTCATCCTCAAATAGTAAAGGGTCTATTTGTTTTAGCTCCTGTTTACCATAAACCTTATCACTTACATATAACTTTCCTTCACTGATGTTCACATGTGACATTAGATTTTTTAATCTCAAATCACGGTAAACCCCTTCAAATTTCTTTAATTCTTCTTCATTAGGTTTTAAATATTCAGGCTTTGTCTTATCTGGGAAATATTCATTCATAAAATCATCAAATACTTCAACAGGTAGTGCTGAACTATCTTTATTTGTAACAACAAAAACTCCAATTTTATGCTCGGGAATTAACCACATTAAAGATGAAAAACCTGGGATATTTCCACCTTTCCCAAACACATATTGCCCGTTATGACTTTGCGGTGAAAAGAACTCAAATCCGTATGTCATATTAGGGTATTTAGGATGTAAAGCAAATTTTGTTTTTTGCATATCTTCTACAGTTTCTTTTTGTAGTATATGGTTATTTTTAAATTTACCATCATTCAATTGAGCAATCATGAAATTGGCTACATCACTCCCTGTAGAAAACATACTCCCTTGTGGCATATCTGTTGGTCTTGTTTGATAAAATGGAATGGTATTACCATTAGCATCATACCCTGTTGCAAGCTTCTCTTTAATAAAATTAGTCATAACAAAACTGCTATTATGCATTTCTAAAGGGTAAAAAATATTTTTGGCCATATATTTGTAAAAAGGTGTGTTTGTCAGATTTTGAACAATATACCCTTGAAGCATAGAAGCAAAATTATCATATGTATATGTATCTCCTGGCTTTCTCACTACTGTTGGCATATTATCTTCTACATAATCTTTAAGCATTGTATAATCATTCTCTTGATAATGGATGTCCTCTGGTCTAGGATCTACGTAATCAAACCCTGTTGTATGGGTAAGTAAATGCTCCATTGTAACTGGTTCACCCATGTTATTTTGGTACTTTAATCCCCCCATATAATTTACTATATCTTTATTTAAATCAATTTTTCCTTGTTCAACTAACTGCATGACAGCACTAGCAGTAAAAACTTTTGATATTGACGCTAATCGAAAAACTGTTTTTTTAGGATCGATAGGAGTATTCTTTTCTTTATCGGAAAATCCGAATCCCTTTTGAAATAGAATTTGATTATCCTTTACAACGACAAGAGCTACACCCGCTGCGTTTTCTTTTTTCATTTTCTCTGGAATTACTTTATTGGTGAATGCTTCTACATCTTTAGGATTTAATGTTATAGGTGCAACAGTTTCGGCTTTTGAATAATTGCTCCCCAGAAAAACTAATAAAAAACAAATACTTACAGCTACTAACCTTTGAAAATAATTTTTAATTCTTTTGTTCCTATTCCCCAAATTAATTCCCCCTTTAATAATAGATTTATTGATTATTCATTTTTAGGTTAACCAACCATATTCTACCATTACAAAGGTATTTTTTCTAATTTTATTTCAATTCTGTCATTTGCCCACTGTCCCCCTTTGAAATTAGTATAAATACCATTAGGTCTTAGTTATAGAGAATGCTATAGCATAAAAAACAGGACAGTCTTTAATGTAAACTTTCATCGACAGGTTTTTCATAACATCCTATATGAAGAAAACACCCATCCTTTATAATCAATATATTTGGATGAGTGTTTTGTAACGCATTACTTATTCTATTCTTACTGGGCACTAAGCGATTTAAAATGATACCTTAGTTTTTCAATTTCCATTTAAAGTCTATTGACTGTATATATCTTTCTCTATATTCTTTAACAACATTTCCAACCTGTCCCTAGTAACTTGATTAAAATGTGGATTTAATTCCTTTATTATGAATTCAAGTAACTCATAGCTTATGTATTCACCCAATTCCAGTGAATATTGTTCAGCTAAAAAAGACTTTAATTTTTTAGAGATATCAATCTTATCCTTTTTACTAATCTTTATCTCCATTCGATAACAAACCCCTCTTAGATTAATCTGAAAAGCTAATTAAAATAACTTTTTATTACCTGCGAACTGGTCACTGTTGAATTTTTTTTTTTTTTGAAGTATCTCTGTTTTATATATTACACAGCAGAATATATAAAACAAAGCCCAAATACAGAATTTTTAACTTTATCAACTTTTTTAGGAATTCCAAATAAAATTAACTTTTTCATATTATAAAAAAGTTTTCTATAAATTTTTCATACTTTCTACTTTTTTGGTACTTTCATTACTGTAAGTTGAAATTTTCCTCATTTTTAAAATAATACAACCTAGACTAAATGCAAAAAGAGAAAATATCCCAAAAGTAACAGTGATAGTATTTAATGATAGACTCCAGCTAATTAGGAAAGATACTAATGCCCCCCCTAAACTGGCCGATGCAATAAATAGACTAGTCACTTGATCAATATTATTTTCCATAATACGGGAAGCTAGGATTAATGTTATTGGAAAAACACCCGCTATGACTAAACCAATAATAAAGATGATAAACAAATACATACCTGTACCTCGAACAAAGGGAAATAGAGATAAAAGAATCACTAATGTAAAGCAACTAGATGTAATGTATGTCCAATAATTAAATTTATGGGCTAGCTTACCTACAAGTATTCTTCCTATAACTATTGCTAGCCAAAAACAAGATATACTTACTGAACTGATTAATTCATTATTGGTAAGAATCATTATTGTAGATAAAAAATTTGCAAGATTAGTTTCTATGCCTGCGTATAAGAATGCAAAAAGTGAAATGAATAATATAACTTTAATCTTCTCACTTTTAAATTTAAGAGTGAATGAGGAAAGGGATGCTCCTCCCTTTTCATTATTTTGAGGAGAAAAATTTAGAAATTTTGTACGTCCAAACATGTACCAAACAAATAGTGTAAAAATAAAGAATAGTAATATCCCATAAAGAATAAAATACCATTCATAAAATTTTATAATATAATTAACTAGTAACGGAAACCCTAGCGCCCCAACCCCAAACCATACTTCGAGAATACTAAATTTAGCAGCACTATTCCTTTCTGCTGAAATAATAAAGGAACCCACCGTAGTTTCTAACAAACCTGCTCCATAGCCTAATACAAAGCAAATAACGGCTAAATATGCCCATTCTTTAATATATATAAAACCTCCTAGAACGATAGACATTACTAAAACACCTAATGTTATTGTTTTAAAATAATGATACTTTCTTACTAGTATGGGTGAACTTAGAACACCGAATAAAAAACCTGTGAATTGAAAAAATATTAAAACACCTAATTGATCAGGGGTTCTTCCATAATATTGTATTAATGAAGGAATTAAACTACCTATGCAAACATGTATTATTCCTACAATAAAATAAAACAAGCAACCATAATAAAACATTAACCGCATCTTTTCTCAACTCCAATCCAAAATAAAAACAGGGATTTAAGTAAATGTTCTAAACCCCTGTTTTTACCATAAAACTAAATAGTTGCTACAGATTGTTCTTTATTACTACTGCTTTTATCAAAAAACATATCCAATATAACTTGTGAACGAAATCCATCTTCAAATGTTGCTACAGACTTTTTAGGGCCACCTTCCGCAGCCTTTGCCCATTCTATAATTTCATTTCTAAAAGAATCAGACCATTCAAAAATCTCATTTTCTGGATCGACTAGTAAAGGTAATGGTAATGGGATTTCATATTTTTCCAATCCATCAAAGAGTACATATTTATTTGGTTCTTTAGAAGAATACTTATATTCTTTCTTCGTACCTATTACCTCTATACTAAAACCACAATCGTCAAGAAACGAACTTTTAGATGTTGTAATATTAACAAAAACCTTATTGTTCAATTGGCCATACACCTCAGCATAGTCATCAACAAATACTGGTTTACTTTCTTTTTCCTTAACATTTGTTTTAATTTTAGTACGAACGGTATCCTCTCTAAAATCACTCTCGAACAAAAACCATAGTAAGTCTATTAGATGGATCCCCAAATCTCCCAAGGCCCCACTAGTTTTATTACTTTGAAAATCATCTCGCCAAGTAAACGAAGTTCTCCTAAAAGCGCTATTCTTTTTAAAATGCAATCTTATCACTACTATTTCCCCTAATTCTTCATTTTGAATTAATTGTTTTAAAGCCTTAACATAGGATAAGTAGCGATAGTTAAACCCCATTGAAGCGACTAAATTAGTATTTTTTGCTATTGTCATCATATATTTTGCTTCTTCACAAGAGATTGCCATTGGCTTTTCACATAACACATGTTTGTTTTTTAATAACGCCTGAACAGCTTGAGATTTATGACAAAAATTCGGGGAAGATATTATTACCCCATCAACTACTTCTAGTAAATCTTCATAGCTATTAAAAACCTTCCCACCAAAATCCCCTATCAATTTATCGGCATTCTCATAATTAACATCATACACTCCAACTAATTTACAATTATCAACAGTTGATAATGCTCTAGAATGAGCTCTTGCAATACTTCCTGCACCTATAATTCCAATATTCATTATATGAACATCCCCTTTTAATTAATAATGTGCTTTAGAGTATTTAAAATTCCAATCGAGTATTCACCTTGAGCTAACATTGAGTGTATTTTTTTAGCCTCTTCTGTTGCATTTTCTACTAAATAACCATGCCTTACAGCTTGTAGCATTCTTAAATCATTCCCACTATCTCCAAAAGCTATTGCATTTGTTTTATCTAGTTCGTACTTGTCTAAAATAAATTTCACTATCTCATCTTTACCTGTTCCAAGTGGAATAAAATCTACATCATAGCAATTTTCTGGATCACCAGCTAATGGATTACATTTGTTAATATTAACTCCAACTTGGAATATTTCTCCGATTTCTTCTATCTTTTCTAAATTCTTTGCATCAATAAATTCATTTTGCTCTTCATAATAGAAATTAAATTTGTACTTAGAACTTCCTAATTGTGTCTGAGGTCTTAAAAAAATTTCATATTTTATTTCTAGCAATTTAAGAATTCTTTCAATCTTTGAAGAATCAAAACCACCCTCTATAATTCTCCTTTCCCAAATTTGATCATCTATAGTAGTCCCATTACTATCAAAGTACGTTATTTCTGTACCTAATCCACTCGCCACAAAATGAGGGAAATACTGAATACCACTCTTTTTCATTTTTTCAACAATTGATTCTAAACTACTTCCCGTTACCCAACCAATTACTAAATCCCCTTTACTTCCGTGTTCATACAAATAACTTTCTAACAATTTCATATTGCTTCTTTTAGAATCATCCATGTTATGAGGATAATAAGTTTCATCAAAATCACAGAAAACTACATATTTAGGCTTTTGAACCTGTGGTAGTCTTTCAAAATTTAAAGACTTTAAAACTTCATTATTTATTGACATTGAATAATCCCTCCAAAACGAAATTTTGCTCTTCTAACATCATATTTGGGTGTAAAGGTAAATGTAATATTTCTTTATGAACTTGTTCTGTATTTAATATATTTTTTTGCAAATCATTTTCCTTTACCCACTTAGTATTCTGTTTATGAGATAATACCGGATAATAAATATCTGTTTCAATGTTATACAATTGGTACAATTTATTTTTCAACTCGTCTCTTCTTCCATTTTTAACTCTAATCGGAAAAAGGTGCCAGACATTATCTTCTGTCATCTTAGGTAGTTTAATTAACTCTCTATCCTCTAATTCCTTTAAATCACGTATATATCGTTGAGCTAAATACGCTCTTTTTAAATTGTTGTATGATAAGTACTTAATTCTTTCCAAACCAATAGCTGCTTGCAAATTATCAATTTTAGAATTGAATCCAAAGTCTAATACTTTTTTATTTTTTTTATCAATTTCAAATCCATGATAACTATATTGATTGCAACGTATTGCAAAATTTTCATTATTAGTAACTATTGCACCTGCCTTACCACATACACCAAAATTCTTATATGGATTAAAACTAAGGACAATAATATCTCCATATTCTCCAAGATTTGAAGAACCTATAGCTTGACATGCATCTTCAATAACTCTTAATTGATATATATCCGCGATTTCACGAATTTTTTTCATTTCACATTGCTTACCATACAAATGTACAGGTAAAATACATTTAGTTTTTTGGGTGATAGCTTCTTCTATTTTAGATGGATCAATACAATAACTCTTCTGATCTATATCTACAAATATAGGTTTTGCTCCGACCGCTAATACAGCATTTTCAGTAGCAGCAAAACTATTAGCTGGCATAATTACTTCATCCCCCGGCTGGATACCAATAGATAACAATGACACCATAAGAGCATCTGTACCACTACTTGTTGCAATTACAAACTTTTTATTTAAATAACTTCCGATTACTTCTTCTAGTTTTTTTGAAAATGGTCCACTTGTGAATTGACCTGTCGGTAAAACATCTTTTAAAACCCCTATAATTTTTTCAACCTCATCTTGAGAAATCAACCGATTAACTGGCATAAATTCTATTTTCTGTATATTTTTTCTGCTATAATTGAAAATATCTTTTTCTATATCAATATCTATTTTCAATTTGTTTTCCCTAAATAATTTCTCTTTCATCTTGTGATTCGGTAATATATTACTAATTTCAAATTCTTTTTCTTTTGTTTCCCCCTGTAGGCACTTTAATAAAGCTAAATTGTCTTTACTATGTCCAGAAATTGTAGTAAGAGTTTTCACGTTAAATCACCTCTAAGAAATTATTTTGAAAATCATGAGTAGACTATATTTTATGTTATCGATTACATGTCAACATATTTTTTACGGAGGGTTTCTCTATGGTAACAATTAATGAAATAGCTAAATTATGTAATGTATCAAATGCTACGGTTTCAAGAGTTCTAAATAATCATCCTTATGTAAATTCAGAAAAACGTGAGAAAATAATAAAAGTTATGCAAGAATTCAACTATACTCCTAGTTCTATTGCAAGGAATCTTAGGATAAATAAGACACAAACCATTGCACTATCAATTCCCAATATAGATCATCCCTTTTTCGGAAAATTAGCTAGAGAAATTTCTAAAGAATTATTAAAGCATAATTACAAATTGCTAATTTATCAGACTTTTTATGAGAAAAAAATTGAACTTGAATTACTTTCCTTACTAAAGAATAAGGCTGTAGATGGTGTAATTCTCGCATCCCTAGAAAATAGTTGGGAAAATATAGAGCATTATTTAGCATATGGGCCCATAATACTTTGTAATGAGTATGAGGAAAATGCACCTATTCCGATAATTTGTTACGATGAATTTGAAGCTGGATACAAAGCTGTTAAACATTTAATAAGCAAAGGTCATAAAAAAATTGGCTTTTGTTTTGATTCTCTTAATAGTCAAGCACAATTAAAACGCCAACAAGGTTATCTGCATGCCTTAAAAGAAAAACAATTACCATTCAATAAAAAATGGCTATTTGGCGATGCAATTACTATTAATGATGGGTTTAGAATTTTTGAGAAGCTAGATAAATTAAAAGATAAACCTACTGCATTATTTACAGGAAATGATCAAGTTGCTGCTGGAGTCATTAAAGGAGCTACTATTAAAGGGTATTCTATTCCAACTGACTTAGCTGTTTGTGGTTATGATAATCAATTAATTTGTACAGTTACATCCCCAGCAATTAGTACTATTGATATTCCAATTGTTAAACTGAGTAAACGAACCGTTAACGAGATACTAATATATATAAATACAGATGAATCTATTAAACGTAAAATTATTGAATATCCTACTAACTTAATTATTCGTGAATCTACATAATTAAAATAAAAGTTTCTGCTTAAATTTATCTAATATATAAAAAGAGGACGTAAATAATAATGCGTCCTCTTTTTATATTAAGCTAAAACAATCTATTAAAATGCTTTTCACGAAGCCAAATATATAATGTCATTAAGAAAGATAAGTACTAACATTTTAACTGTTACAATAGGTGACATCACATAATTCATACCCACGACAAGCATTACATGTCACTCCATATCCAGCAATAAATTTCATTGTATTCTAATATTTAGATATTATTATTAGGAGGGTTTAGATGATGAAGAAATCAGTATTAGTAGTTGGTTTATCGGTTGTAATGTTAGCAGCTTGCGGCGAAAAAGAAATGGTTCAAAAGGAGCAGCCAAAAACACAACAAACAACGGTGAAAACAGAACAACCAAAAGATGAGCAGACACGAATGACGAAAAGTACTGAACGTAGAACCAAAGAGATTATAGAATATTTCGGTGGTACTGTAACAGCAGTTGAATTAAATAAAGAAAATAACTTGTATGTCTTATATGTTTTCGTTGACAAAACAGCATTATCAAATGCTGACGAAGGCTTACGGAAAAATTTTGGCTACAGAACGAGAACAAAGTTAAAAGACGCCGTTGCGCAGAGTGGCTTGCAAGAATACGACAAAACAACCATAAGATACTTCACATCAGATGGTAAAACAGAAATCGAATTTGAATAAGCACTCCTACGAGAGTGTTTATTATTTTCACCTGTTATTTCAAGGTTTGGAATATTATTTCTAACCTTGAAAATTCAACCAATGTTCGAAATATTATTACGCTCTTTTCTCTTTTCTTTCAATACATCATAACTTTGATTCTTTCTCATTAATATAATAAGCTAGCATTCCAGCAAGAAAAGAAACAGTTAATGGATCAATTATTACAGTTAAAAATCCCTTCAAAAGCTTACTCCCCTTGAATCCCCCCCTCTTTCACTTCATTTAGAAGTGAGGGATTCCTAAGAAAAGAGTTCTATCAAACTCTAATTGATTAGGCTATTCCCGCATCCCTTGTGGTTAAAATCCCTATTACTCCATTCTTTAAAAGAAAAAATTGTGAAATTTTATAGAATTATGTAAGACATTTGATATCAAATATATTACATTCACTATGAAATTAGCTTATTTATAGGATTTCTATAGATAAACAAGGTACTAAATTGACTCTTAAGAAGTCATTATCATTACATTTGTCGAAAAATTGAAAAAATATGTGTAGATAGATATCATCTAAAATACATATATAATTAATTTTAATTCTCTGACATAATTCCACATAATCTTTAGTTTTTTGTGCATTATGAAATAAAATGTTGCACAATGTCAGTCTTTAAAAGATTATATATCAAAACTTTAAGAGAGGAAGAAAAACTATGAAGATGAAAAGAAAAATCATGATGACAACAGCACTTGCAGCTACATTAGCTACAAGCGCACTATCTACTACATCAGTGTTTGCTGCAGAAAAAGAGACTCCTATCCAACAAAAAGAGGCTCAAATGAGTATTCAACCATTAGCACAAAATAATTTAGAAACAGCTGTTAATGCTGCCTTAAATGGTCCAGAAGTCAAAAAAATAAAAGTATTTGAGCATGAATTTAACGTAAAAGAAATAGAAGTAGTAAATTTAGGTGCAGGAAAAAAATATGTTAAGGGACAAATTTCTCATCATTTAAGTTTCCGTCCAGATGACCAATTTTATTATGAGTTTACTGTGCAAGATGGAAAGGTAGTAGATAAGCCTGTATTTAATATTGATAGAGGTGGTTGGACACCATTTGCTGCTCCACTTTTATCAATTCTTGCTGCGTATAATGGAATTCCAGTTAATCCAAATGATTTAAATACACTTGGTCAGCAGATTGGTAAAGTTATAGATGGAAGCTGGGAACATGCAGCCCAATCTATCGCAACTGTAGTTAGTCTAAGTTTTAATGAGTAGAATGTTTTAATTTTTATTAGCATTGTAGGGACCACTTTTCCTAAATAGCCTTGTTATAAGTAATTCTGAAACAGCTATAAATAGATTTTTACCGCTCACTCACATTATCTTAGTTTGTTAACCACCTTATCATTTATAATATGTCACAAAATAGAAGTCTTTTTAAGGCTTCTGTTTTGTTTGTATGCAATACAGCAACAAGCTTGTTTTTTATCTATCTTTGCTTCAATTCTTTAAGAGTCCGTTTGGCTATTAGATATAATTTATTGCAGTAAACTAATAATATCTCAAGTTAGCTCACTACCCCTTTTTCAATTACAAAAATTCATTACATTAGGAATAGAAAACAATAAATATAGTAAAAAACCATCTTATTATAGCTATTGTTTAAAGGTTAGGAGAGATAAAATGAACAAAATAAAAATGAAAAATTTCTTTAAAGTTAGCATCCTCACTTGTTTTACACTAGCAAATTTAGGTACAGCATCTACTATTTTAGCTGATAGTCATCCAGGTTATTCCTATGAATCCAATATAGGTTATCAAAATCCATCATGGATGTCAGAAGTAGCAGATTCAACAAAATTAAGTGAACTATCTATTCCAGGAACTCATGGTACAATGGCTTTACATGGAGCAAGTTTTCTTGATGAAAATTTGACAAGAAATCAAACTATGAGTCTATCCCAACAATTAAATTCCGGAATTCGATATGTAGATATGCGTGTTAAACGTGTAAAAGATTCTTTTGCAATGTATCATGGCGTTGTAAATCAAAAAGCTGTGTTTGAAGATGTATTAAAAGAGACCATTCAATTTTTAAAAGATCATCCAACAGAAACAATATTAATGCGCTTAAAAGAAGAAACTACTCCTGAAAGTGGATCTCTATCATTTGAGGAGATATTTTTAAAATATAAAAACGTTAATGCTTCATATTTTTGGGATCCTAATTCCGTACCAACTTCAGATAGAAATAACCCTACTTTAGGAGATACCCGCGGGCAAATTGTAATCTTACAAAACTTTACATCCTCTCAATTGTACGGGATTGATTACGAAGGTTTGAATATACAAGATAAATTTGAAATTGGAAGCGGACCAGACGAACTATATACAAAATGGATTGCGATAAAAAACCATCTACAAAATACAAATACTAACTTTAATAATCGGAAAATTTATCTCAACCATTTTAGTGGTACGGGAGGCGCAGCCGCATTTTTAAATAATGTATATCCTTGGTTTGTTGCAAGCGGAAAAGAGAGCAGAAATACTGACAGTAGTCCTAAATTGATTCAAGCGAATTCCACTAGTGCGTGGAGTGATTTCCCTCGCGATAGAAACGGACAAGTATACTATGGGGGGATGAATACACTTGGGACCGAACTCTTACAACAAGGCGCAATTAAACATTCTGGTATCATCGCAGCTGATTTTCCCGGTCCAGGTTTAATTGATAGTATCATTAAATTAAATGGTATACATTCAAATGAAAAAGAAATATTAATTTCACAAATATCATCTGAATCTAGTCCTTTATCCGGACAAAAAAATCGATCCAGTCAAAACTTTAAAATTGATAGTTTACCTGTAGGTACCAAAGAATTAAAATGGGTTATTGAACCTTCAGAAAAAGATCATCCTTCTACTATCTCTTTCAATGTAATGATTGATGTTTCCCTAGGTACCGATTCTATTCGTTGGAAAAATATCTCACATGGATCTAGGACTGAAGCTTACACAAATACTAAATATTATATCGCAAGTCCAATTGGTGCGACTAACAAATTCACTGTGAAAATATACGCTATTACAAATTAGAAAAAAAGAATCCCAATGGTATTCCACTGGGATTCTTTTTTGATTTCATTTCATAAATATTAGATGAAGATTAAATGTATTAGTATATCATTTAAACCATTAAGGGATTTATATTTGGAACGACCCTTTACTTTCAAAGAAAAAAGAAAAAATGTTAACTACATTCTCCTACTTATCATTTATTTAAAATTGGCTTCCAAAGCGATAGGGCAAAAATCCAATTTGTGTCACCTTTGCCTTGATAATCTTGAACTGCTTCATACACTTTTCCCTCATGTAGTACTCTATCACCTTTAGTATACGCTTTTCTCGCATCCCATTTTTCATATGTGGAATCCTCTGACTTTGTTGTTACATTCAAAATATCACTTCTACTAGATTCATTTCCAGCTAAATCAACCGCCGTCACTACATATTTATACGATGTATTAGCCTTTAATTCTTTATCCATAAAGGATGTATTATCTGTTGTCCCAATTTTACTCATAACTCCAGCGCTTTCCCTATATACAATATAATGGTCTACACCTACATTATCTTCAGACGGACTCCACATCAAGTCAACAGTTGTTGCTGTTGTACTCATACTATGTAATCCTTTCGGTTGAGTCGGAGCTTCTATATCTGGGACTTCATTTGTTGTCTTAACTTTTAGCTCTTCACTTTCTTTTGATACGTTCCCAGCAGAGTCTAATGCCTTTATTGTATAGGTATATTCAGTATTTGCTTTTAGTTTTTTATCAATAAATGTTGTACCTGGTATCGTATCAATTACTTCTCCATTGCGTAACACTTGATATTCTTTTACACCTATATTATCCGTAGAGGCCTTCCATGTTAGTGCAACACTATTGGCAGAAACTTTAGACGCATTTAATCCAGTTGGTTGACTTGGAGCTACTGTATCTGGAGTTTCATTATTTACTAGATTTACATCAATTACATTATAAAACGCATTTGACGTATCTGCTACATCCCATACAGCTAAAATAACATGATAACCATTTCGATCAGTTGGTACATTAATTGTATGTGTTAAATTATTTGATGCGGCAGAACCGTCATGTTTCACAGTTCCAATTGGCTCTAATTCAGCACGCGTTAATGGTTTATTAGGATCCCATCCCTTTTTTGTAATGTAGTAATGCCATTTACTTGTAAGATGTGCAGCTGTATATTTCCATGTAAATGTATTTGCTCCACCCTTAATCGTATTTTTGAACCAGCGATTTGATGTTTGTTGGTCAAGATTTCCTCCAAACAGTCCTCCTGCCGAAGCGATTTTCCCATCAATCGGTCCACCATCTGGAAATCCTTTAGGCGCTTCTAAACTTTGAGGTTCGTACATTATATTTCCACAATTCAAATTTAATGCTCCATAATTCTGACTACATAAAGCAGCACGACTGGTTGGCTTTTCAACAAATCCATGTGCATACGCACTTTGAGGAATCATTGTAATCGCCGTCACCCCTGCAGCTAAAACACAAGCACCAATTCCTTTTTTACTTTTTATTAATCTTTCAAATTTAGAAGTAAATTTCAAATTCATTCTTGTCCCCCCAATATATTATTGTTATCGCTAATATAATAGCAATATAAAGATAAACGAACAAATTACTAGTAAATATACTATTATCATTCATACATTGGTACATTTATTATTATTTTTAATCTCATATAAAAATAAAATAAATACAATAACTCTATTTTGTAACATTATGTATTAATAGAGGAATAAAAAGCTTGCTTTATTTCACAAAAAATTCAAATATTAATTTGAAGAATTATATTTACCCTCATGCAGAAAAAATACAATTTTAAAGTAAAAAAGTCTGGAAGAAACTGATTATATCAGTCTCTTCCAGACTTCATATTTCTGCTATACAGCATATAAACAAGTCATTTCCAAGGCAAAATTCACACATATTTTCTAAACCTTAATAAACACATTAAATAATCTGTTTATATTCAAATGGTGAATGCGCACAAATTCTTTAATCTTAGATATATTCTCCTATAAAATACCTGAAACCAACTTAACTTTATAGCCCTTGTGAATGGCCATCTTCTCCCTTGTGAATCCTTACTTTAAACAAATCATCTAAAGATTGATAATGTAAGATATGAAAAAGAGAATTGACAATCCAATTCCCCCATAACATTATATTAATTTATTATGTCATTTTTACCTAATAAGGTACAGGAACAAACAAAAAACTTCAGTGTGCTCGTTATATAAATATAAACGTTCTTAGGGTGAAACGTTTAAAGGGTACTTTACTGAATTGTTATTAACTGCTCCTGTACCTAGTATTTAAATTAACTTATGTCAATATATTTTACAATACAAGTGTTAAACGTTACATATTTCTATATTTAATGATACATTTCATCAATATAGCCCCCTAAACTTTAGGCTAAATATAGAAATTTAGTCTCGTTAGGATTTAATTGTGGAATTCTAATCAATGCAAATGCATTGATTATACACATAACTGTCACAAATTAATTACTTATCTATTTTTTCAACTATGAAAATTTTATTACTTCTTCAATATTTACTCTTAAACTAAAACACATTTATACCTACAATTAATTTATTATCTTTCAAAAGAGTCGATAGTTTTATTTTTTTTATTTTTTTATTGTACATTTGTACATTTGATGTTAGGATTATGCCTATTAAAATTGAATCCGAATGATTCTTCTTTATACTTTCTATATTTTAAATACCAAATAAAAATATAGATTCTGAAACACGATCAAAATCAGAACAAAAATGTCGTTATTTTACAATGATGTCGTGGAATGCCTTTAGAATGGAAAGGTATATGCAACAACGTGTTAAGGGGTTACAGGGGGAACAAAAATGAGAGACTTTTTTGATGATAAGTATAAAAATATTGAATTAAAAAGGAGGTTAATAAATTTAATAAGTGACATTAGCGAGTTCAAAGGAAAATTAGCTGCTTATCAGGAACAAAACCCTGACATATTTAATAGTTTAGAAAAAACTATACCACTACATTACATAAAAAATTTCACTACTATTTACGAGGATATAAAAGTTCCTAATAAAAGATTAAAAGAGCTTATTTTAGATGATATAGTACCTCAAAATATTTCGGAGGATGCTATTTTTTGTTATTATCAAACACTTTCTTTTGTACATAAAAATTCCTGTACTTTATTAATTAATCCAGCAACTATACAGGAATTACATTTTCAACTGATACATTACCTTACCTCTGACAGTGCCAAATGGCGTGAAAAACCTTTTATTATTCCAGGTATTCCAGAGCATGGAATGCACTTGAATAGTTACCGCATTCTTCCACATGAACTTATTCCGCAGTTTATGGAGCAATTATGTGATCAATACAACTCATTAAATACTAGTAAGGGGCTACATTCGCTTTTAATAATAGCTCGTTTTATATTAAATTTTTATTGCATAGTTCCTTTCAATCAAGGTAATAACAGGTTAGCATTTATGCTAATGCAATTACTGTTAATTAAGAGTGGACATACATTTGTAAAATATGTATGTTTGGATAAATATATTAAGAAAAACGAATCTGATTATTACAATTCGATTTATAAGTCTTCGATGAATTGGCACTGTGAAGAACATAATAGTAGCTTTTGGTTAAAAACGTTTTTAACAATTATATTAGAGGCTTACAAAGATCTTCATAACACAGTTCTAGATTCTATTTGTAAACATACTAAAGTTGAGAGAATTCAGGATTTTATACTTAAACAAAAACACCCCTTTACTAAGGAGAGTATTCGTAACACTTATCCAGACATTGCAGAGAGTACAATCAGTAAGGCTTTAAATTCATTGCAATTATTTGGCCATATTAAGCTAGTTTCAAAAGGAAGAAACGCAAAATGGACTAAAGTTTGACTATACTTTTAAAACTCTTACAGTTTAAAAATTCAATGGTAACGTTATCAATGGTTTTCATGACTTTAGGTTCAAATCCATTGAATTTCATTTTAATTTTAGGCTATTATTACTTTAATTATTTCTAATTCCTACAAAAAATTTATAGGAAAAGGTACGTTTCCCTTCACCTTTTCCTATAAAAATATTATATATAAACACAGATGAATTGTCGAAAAAAGTCGCATTTTGATATTTTTTCTTTATTTTCTGGTTGTAAACGTTTCATTTTCGTGTTACCATCTTAATCAAACAATAGAGGGTAATAAAAATGAAAGTATTTCTTTTCCTTAGGAACATATAAACGTACGGTGACATCAAGTAAATAAGGCCAAAGAAATATTTGATACCTACCAAAATAACCAATAGGAATTTTGCGTTTTAATTTTTCTGTTAATTCAGAAAAACATTTTGTCCCTAAACAAAAATTGTTAGCATGCAAAGTTCAAATACACTAGAACACCCAAATAAATGTAATGTCCTTTTTAATCGATTATTAAGATATGAAAAAAGAATTCTTCCTACAAAATTCAACTAATTAACTTAAAGACATCTAAATTACAGCCTTAATTGCCCTCTATTGTTTACAGCATATTTACCAACTATGAAAAAGAGCCTATCAAGGGTTCTTTTTTTTTTAATCATTCAAATTTCAATTCTATCTTAATACTTAGATTTCCACACAAATTAACTCTACTTTTTTGCTCTTAATTTTTAACTTCCTTTCCCAATTTATTTAAATTTGTGAATAAAATTCCATCATTTAAAAATAATAAATACAACTAATCGTTATATATTAAAGAGGTGTCAATTTTGCCCTTAAATGAAGAGGCTTTAGAAATTAAATCCGATAAAAACATTGAAAAGATCCAAACAAGTAACTTAGAAGAGCTAAAAAATACATTAGTTAATATCTTTGATATTAGTGCAGATTTAATCGAACATCCTTTGCAATTAAAAACAAACACGAATATTTTACTATATTATTTTGAAGGCCTTACAGATGGTGTCGCTTTAAAAGGCAATGTTGTTACACCATTATTACAAAAAGTAAATGAGGACAGCCAAATATTTAATTCTAATATTATTGCTACTCATACCAAAATAGTATATACATGGAATGACATTAAAGAAGGATTACTTGAGGGTCAATGTGTTCTATTTATGGAAGGAGAAAAGCGGTCACTTCTAATAAATACAAAAGGCTGGGCAGAAAGAGCAATTCAAGAACCCATCTCAGAAGTTACTATTAAAGGCTCACATGATGGATTTATTGAGAATGCCACAAAAAATATAGGCTTAATTCGTCGATATCTTCCTTCAACAGAGTTAAAGATCAAAAAGCTGACAATTGGAGAACGAGCAACTTCAGTAGTCTATTTAATTTACTTAGGTGATGTAGCAAACGCAGATGTAGTCCAAGAAATAGAAACAAGAATCTGTAGAATTAATACGGATGCGGTATTGAGCATTGGAGAACTATCTAATTATACAAAAGATCAAAATTGGACTCCTTTTCCACAAGCTTATTTAAGCGAACGCCCAGATGCAATTTCAAATCATATTCTTGATGGGAAAGTAGCAGTATTAATGGATAGATCCCCTGGTGCAATGATTGTTCCAATGAATTTAATTGGATTTTTTCAAACTCCAGATGATTATAATATCCATTGGCTCATTGCATCATTTTTTCGCTTATTACGATTTGCAGGATTTATTATAGCTATTTTTTTACCGGCATTTTATATTGCTATAGTCTCTTTTCACTTTGAAATCATTCCTATAGATTTATACACTTCTATTGCAACTTCAAGAGTCAAAGTCCCTTTCTCTCCCCTATTGGAAGCTTTTATAATGGAAATTACACTCGAAATGCTACGTGAAGCTGGTATTCGCTTACCACAACCCATTGGACAAACCATAGGAATTGTTGGAGGGATTGTAATTGGACAGGCGGCTGTTCAAGCTGGTCTTGTAAGTAACGTTATGGTTATTATCGTATCTATTACAGCCATTGCATCATTTATTGTTTCTAATTATGATTTATCAAGTTCTATACGCCTTATTCGTTTTCCAATGATGTTATTGGCATACTTTTATGGGATTGTAGGGATTGTTAGTGGATTAATGCTCTTATTCGCTCATTTTGTTTCATTAACTTCCTATGGTTCACCATACGGATTGCCAATCGCGCCCTTTCGACTCAAAGAATTAAAAGATTCTTTTGTAAGATTTCCTATTTCTATGATTACCACCCGCTCAAGTACAGGACAGCCGAAACAAAAAAAGAAAAAAGAAGGTGGTTCGCATGGGGAATCTTAAATTCCAAAACATAACTTTATTTGAATTTATTATTTTCATTCATTCACTGCAACTAGCATCAGGTATGTTAATTATGCCAAGCCCACTTGCTACTACGGCTGGCACAGATGGCTGGATTTCTATCATTCTTGGCTGGATAACTACTTCTATAATCGGCGTATTTATTATATTAATGTTACAAAAAAATCCCAACAAAAATTTCTCACAAATCCTAAAAACGTACTTTGGTAAATGGATAGGGACAATTCTTTTTCTTTTATATGCCTTTTATCTATTTTTTGCTGGCTTTAATACTTTATTAAAGGCAACCGATATTGTAAAAGTGTGGATATTCCCTTCCACTCCTGCTTATCAAATCACCATATTATTACTATTGCCTTTTATTATTTTAGCCCTGAGCGGGTTAAGGGCTCTTACTAGTTATTCTATGCTTGTTTTCTTCTTCACTACTTGGATGCCACTGTTTCTTCTTTTTTCACTACAGACTAACTACAACCCTTTACACCTACTACCTATTGTTAAAGATGGATTATACCCTATTGTAAAGGCAACAAAAGAAACCATCACTCCTTATGCTGGCTTAGAAATTGCATATTATATATACCCGTTCTTACAAAAAAAACAAAAAGCCATAAAAGGACTACTAATTGCGAATACCGGAACCATGTTTTTCTATCTATATGTGACCATTCTTTCTTATATATACTTTAGTCCGGAGGGGATAAAAGACGTAATCTGGCCAGTATTTCATCTGTTAAAAGGGGTTCGTTTTTCTTTCATGGAACGATTAGAAATTATATATATCGCTTACTATTTAATTGTATTTTCTACTACGATATATCCGTATTTATTTTTCAGTTTTGAATCTGTAACCATTTCACTTCAAAAAAACGCCCGCAATTGGGTGCTGCTTGCTTTTATATTATTTATAATTGGCCTATTTATTTTCCTAAATCCCGATGTGGATCAATATTTGTTTATATATTCTCTTATGGACATCTTAAATGTCGTTTTCTTTATTCTATTACCAATTTTATTTTTCGCTTACAGTATTCTTTTCACTTGGATTACTAGGAGGAAACAACTTTGATTCGAAAATGGATATGGATTGTAATTTGTTGTATATATATAATTGGTTGCAGTCAGAGAATTCCTCTTGAGAAGGTTTCATTAATCCTGTTAATTGGCTTGGATAGAACCCCTAATGGAGACATAAAAGTTGGAACAAGTATACCACTCTTTCATCATAAACAGCCCAAAAGTACTATAGAACATTGGACACAAGCATCAACTGTATATACTGGATTCAGTAAGATAGATACAAAGTTAACGGGCTTTATGACAGCTTCCAAGGCTGAAATCATTTTAATTGGGAAAAAATTAGCGCAAGAAGCTAATTGGTTGCAGGAGCTTGATTCTTCTTACCGTGATCCTTACGCTACCATTAATGCTAAAGTAGTACTTGTAGATGGACCTGCAGAAGAAGTTTTTAAAATTCAGAAGCCTAGTAAACCATCACTTTCATCTTATATAAATGGTGTAATCGAATCGTCAATTCAAAATAACCAATCCGTCTCTTCTACAATTCAACAATTAATGAGAGAACAAAATGAAGAAGGAATGACGCAAACTGTTCCAATTATCAAAAAAACAAAGAATGAAATCGACACAGTAGGAATTGCATTTTTAAATCGAAAAGGGAAATATTTAACTCAAATTCCTAAAAAAGATGTTAAATTTTTCAATCTTATAAATAAGCAAAAAAGTAGCGGGCGAATGATACTACACCTTGCGCTTCCCCCTAAAAAGTCCAACAAAAAAATAAACACTTCTATCTTCGTACAGAACGCGACAAGAAAGATAGATGTTAATTTTCAAAACGGAAAATTTGTATTTAATCTCGATATATATGCTAATGTAGCTTTAATAGAAAAAACAAATGCAAATTTAATTAAGGGGCACTATGATAATAAAAAAAATATAAATAGTTTAAAAAGGACTATTCAAAAAGAAATTAATAATAATTTACAAAATATAATAAATGAAATACAGCAGAACAAAATTGATCCAATCGGATTATCCCTATATGCTAGAGCCTTTCAATATAAAGAGTGGAAAAAAGTAAAAGGAGATTGGTTGCAAGCGTTAGCAGAGGCTAAAATAAATGTAAAGACACACGTCAAAATAAAAGATACTGGGACCATTAGAAATTAGTCTAGCATTTAATTGCACTTCTCGATGGAATTTTTCCTATTTAATAATTATTTTGTAAAAGATGCTAACTCAAAGAAAAATCTACTGTATAAAGGACAATTATTATAATTGTTTTTCAATGCATGACTTTCCTATTAACTCAGATGAGGATTGGAAAGTAACCTATCCTTCTTTTATAGCTACATTAGGTACTAAAATTAATCGATTCCTTGAAAAATTAACTAGTTGTGAATCAATCTTATTTATTAGAATTTGGGGAAATCGTGATGAAGCGGTTGAATTACAAAATGCGTTATCCAAAATTACAAATAAGGATTTCAATATTCTTATTTGTAATTTTAAGGAGGGCATATCTAATATCGTTGAGCAAAATTGGGGCATATCAAGGGTTTGTTCTATTGAACTCCCACGTTATCAGAATAGATGGGAAGGTGATGATTCTGATTGGGATTATATTTTAAACAAAATAACTTTAACTTATTAATTTTCTATTTACTTTTAACATGATTTTGTCTGTAAATTAAATAGGTATAGGGAAATAAAATTCCCATTTAATTGATACACACTTAATTAATAAACCGTTCATATAATAATTCATAAGTCCTTCTTTATAGGATCAATGGTTCTTTACAAAATTAATTCCATCACTAGAGCACCTTTATACGGTGCTCTTTTTTTAATTTTTAGAAAGTAAAATATAATATTTTTCTCTTTTCGTTTAAATAGTTATTTTCCTTTGGTATTCTTATGTTAATATCTTCGAAATTATTTATTAAATCAGCATATCATGCTTATATAGTATAATCATGACTACTTACTTCCAAACTTTATCTTATTTTCAGTATAATTTTATCTTCTTAGATTTTTCATAATAAGCTTTTTCAAGTCCCCTGATGTCCATCCCCCCTCTTTTATCTTACGAACAAACAATTTCTTTCATTAGTATTAAATAAAACGCAAGTATAAATTTTTAAAATAACCTAATTTACATAAAATAGATGAAATACTACAGTGCGTATTATCCTTATTTAATCAGCATTTGAATTATAAATCTAATATATTTTTTTAGTTGATTGTCATTATGGTACAACCGTGTATACATTTATCAAACAAACTACATAGTTTAAATTAGTAAAATATATAGAGAGGAAGGAAATAGATCTATGAAAGTCATAATTTTGTGTGGTGGAAAAGGGCTTCGGATGCAAGGAATTTTAGAGGACATTCCCAAACCATTAGTTCGAGTTCAAGGAAAGCCTCTCCTCTTGCATATAATGAATTGGTATAGAAAATATGGACATTCTAATTTCATTTTGCCCTTAGGATATAAAGGTGAGAAAATTAAAGAATATTTTATGGATTTTAGCTGGAAAGAGAATGACTTTAGTTTGAATTTTAAAACCGGTCAATATACGCTACTTCAGGAATTAGAGAATTGGAATATACACTTTATAGATACAGGAATTGATACAATGACCGGGGCAAGACTAAAAAAACTTGAACCCTTTGTACAAGGTGAAACCTTTTTATTAACTTATGGCGATGGATTAGCCAATATAGATATTGATCAACTAATAGCATTTCATAATGAGAAAGGAAAAATTGCTACATTAACTGGAATTAAAAAGAACAATCAATATGGCCTATTGGCGGTAGAAAATGGAATTGCTATTGATTTTAAAGAAAAACCATTACTTGATGAAGTAATTAACGGCGGTTTTTTTGTATTTAACAAAGAAATATTCGATTATTTAGGTAACAATGATGATTGTGTTCTAGAAGAAGATCCTCTCCAAAATTTAATAAAAGATAATGAGCTCGCAGTCTATGAACACAATGATTTTTGGGCTAGTGTCGATACTCCTAAAGATATAAAAACTGTAGATGAAAGTTGGAACCCTAATAAAATTTAGTGGAGAGGACTGAATAAACATTGAACTTTAATGATAAAAAAATAAGTTTACCTCGATTGTATATCCCCTCTAATGAGAAAATAGTTAACCCGCTTTCAACAGGAACTAAAAATTCAAATCCCTCCCCTAAAAATACTCAAAAAAAAATGAACCCCCATTTCAATAATCAACAACATGATCTAAATAATCATTTCTGTGTCATTGTAGGTAGTGAATATGTTTTGAAAATCATTGCCTTACAGCAATCATTAATGCAGTACTCAGAAAAATTCACATTATGGATTTGTTGTATAGATCCTTTTGGATATTCATTATTAAAAGAAATGAATCTAATTAACGTAAACCTTTTACAAGTTGAGGAATTAGAAGATAGTGAACTAAAAGCAATTAAGAGAAAAAGAAAAGTAAATGAATATTGTTGGACTTTAAAATCTGTCTTGATAGAATATTTATTGGTAAATTATAATTTACCGTCTATTCTATATTGTGATGGTGATTTATGCTTTTTTTCTGATCCTAATATTATTTTTGAAGAGTGGGGTGAACATTCTATTTTCCTTACCCCACAAAGAGATCGTGATTGGGTAGAAAAAATGTATGGAAAATATCAGGCTGGTCTAATTGGATTTAAGAATGATCTCTATGGACTAAAAAGTGTAAGATGGTGGAAAAATAAATGTATAGATTGGTGCAGTGCTGAACCTGAGGAGGGAAAGTTTGGCGATCAGAAGTATTTAGATTATATCCCAATATATTTCCCAAAAGTAAAAATTTCCAATAACTTGGGTATAAATGCTGCGCCTTGGAACTGTATATATAATAACGATTACAAAATTGACAAGAGTAAAAATGATGTATTTATTGAAAATGATAAACTAGTTGTTTACCATTTTGCATGTATTACTATTTTTACTGAAAATGACTTTGATCTTTGGTCTTTGGGATCAATTTCAATACCAAACAATATATTAAATCATATTTACACTCCTTATTTAGAGAGAATCCAATTTGTTTTAAAGCAATTAAAAGAAAAATTCAATAAAAATACGAAACAATTTTTAAGTAAAAAAGATATAAATGAAGCTCAAACCTTATATAAAGATTCACAATTAAGAAGAAAAATGAATCAATCCAATCATTTTATGAACTTTTCTATGATTATAAGTAAAGAACGATTAATTCAAGGATTGACCTCTTATTATTCCTTAGAAAATCTCAACGCTAAATTTACTGTATGGATTTGTTGTATGGATGATTCGACTTATCAAATATTAGAAAAATTAAAATTAAAGCACGCCATACTCATTCCGTTAAAAGATATTGAAAATCATGAACTCCTTAGTATAAAGGATGAAAGAAATTTACAAGAATATTGTTGGACGTTAAAATCTACTCTTTGTCTACATGTCCTTAGTCTTTATCCCGAAGTTGATCACATCATATATTGTGATGCTGATATGTATTTCTTTACAACACCTAATATCATTCTTGATGAATGGTGGAAATACTCTGTATTCCTTTGTCCTCAAAGAAGTTCGGCTGAAATTGAAAATATACACGGTATATACCAGGCTGGTTTAGTAGGCTTTAAAAACGATCAAAATAGTAAAGAAATTTTAACATGGTGGAAAGATAAATGCCTAGAATATTGCAAAAATCATTATGATGTTGAAATGAATAGATGGGGTGATCAGAAATATTTAAATTACATCCCTAACATTTTTTCTAATATAAAAATCATGACTCACAAAGGTATTGATGCAGCACCTTGGAATATTATTCTAAATAGCAGTTCTATATCAAAAACAGATAACAAAGTTCTTATTGATCAAGATGAATTAATAGCTTTTCATTTTGGAAGTATGCAGATTATTAATCCAAATGAGTTCGACTTATGGAAACATGAAACTTTAGAATTACCCCCAGCAATTTTAGATCATATATACGTTCCTTATATTGAGCAATTGAACAAGACATGCCATATCCTTCAAAATAATTTCCAAATATCCCTATCCCCTTTATTTGTTGAACAAATTGATACAACTACAATAAAAAATTATTTTAAATACTCCTCCCCTCATCACAGCTAAGACTGATATTCTCCTTATGTTAATATAAGTAAATTTATTCCATTAACTAAAAATACATCTTAATAAAGGATAGATTATCACTATGATTACTTCATTTAAAAATAAAACTTTTCTTATTACTGGTGGATATGGTTTTATTGGTTCTCACTTGGTACGAAGACTTTTAAATTTACAAGCAAAAATTGTTCTTTTGATAAGAACATCATCCAATTCTTGGAGACTGAACGATATTCTAAAAAATATTGAAACCTATGAAATAGATATACGAGATAAAAAACAAGTACAAGATGCAATAAAGAAAGTGAATCCAGATTATATCTTTCACCTGGCCGCCTATGGTGTAAATTCTGCCCATACAGACTATATGCATGCTATAGAAACAAATATTATAGGGACATGTAACATAATTCAGGCAGCAAAATTAGTAAATTGTAAAAAAGTTATTCATATGGGCAGTAGTTCTGAATACGGTAATAAAATGGAGCCTATTCATGAAAATATGCTACTATCACCTGTGGATATTTATGGAAGCACCAAGGCTGCTGCTACTATACTTGCCCATCAAATTGCTAGTGAAAACAATATTAATCTTATAACACTAAGACCCTTTGGCATATTCGGAGAGACCGAGGAACCGCATAAAATATTCAGCTATATTATCTTGCAAGTATTACAAAACAAAGATGTAAATTTAACTTTATGCAATCAATTAAGAGATTATTGTTATATTGAAAATATAATAGATGCCTGTATCCTAGCGGTAGAAAATACTACTGTACAAAATGATATCTTTAATATCGGGAGTGGTACCATTCATCCTTTAAAGTATTATGTAGAATTATTATTCAAACATTTGAACACCAATTCCAGACCGAACTACGGTGCAATTTCCTCTAGAATAAATGAAAGATGGATTCCTGAAGCAGATGTTCACAAAATTAAAGAATCTCTTTCTTGGGAACCTAGAATTAATATTGAAGAAGGAATTATTAAAACTATTAATTGGTATAAAAATAATACACATTTATACCGAATCCCCTGAAAACATTGTACTAAAGGAGGTGGATTAATTGTTAAACAAAAACTTTAATAATGCTTTTCATGGAAAGAAAATTTTAATTACAGGACATACTGGTTTTAAAGGTTCTTGGTTATCCCTATGGTTAAAGGAATTGGGCGCTACTGTAATTGGATATTCATTAGATCCTAAAAATAAACATGATAACTTTAATGTTACTAACCTTCAAAATGATATAATTGATATTCGTGGAGATATAAGAGATTTTAGTAAACTAAATAAAGTTTTTACAGATTATAATCCTGAAATTGTATTTCATCTAGCTGCACAACCTCTAGTTAAATATTCATATGAATATCCTAGAGAGACATACGAGGTAAACGTTGTAGGAACTATGAATGTACTAGAAGCAATTCGATTACATGAATCTGCTAAAATAGGAATTATGGTGACAAGTGACAAGTGCTATGAAAATAAAGAATGGCCATGGGGGTATCGTGAAATTGATCCTATGGGTGGCCATGACATATATAGTTCAAGCAAAGGATGCTGTGAGCTTTTAATTTCTTCTTATCGAAATTCTTATTTTCCGGAAGAAAAGTTTTCTCACCACAAGAAAATAATTGCAAGCGTTCGAGCTGGTAATGTAATTGGTGGTGGTGATTGGTCAATAGATAGGATTATTCCCGATTGTATACGAGCATTAGAATCGAACAAAAAGATTATTATTAGAAACCCTATTGCTATTAGACCCTGGCAACATGTACTAGAACCCTTAAGCGGGTATTTACTCCTCGCAGAAAAAATTATAAATAATGGTATTATTTTTTCAGGAGCATGGAACTTCGGACCATCCTTAGACAATATTGTTCCAGTAGAAAAATTAGTGACGAGTTTACTAGATATTTGGGGTTCCGGAGATTGGACAGCAAAAAATATAGATCCAATGAATTTTCATGAAGCAAATTTACTAAACCTTGATATTAGTAAAGCAAAATTCTACCTTAATTGGCAACCGAAGTGGTCCCTACAGCAGACTTTAGAAAATACAATAGAATGGTATAAACATTATAAATCTAACACCCGTGAAGAGATGATAGATCTATGTGTTAGCCAAATCAAACAATATTGCATGCTTTAAACTATCTCCACTTACTCATATACACAGAGTATTCCTTAAGGAGGGGCTCTTCTTGGCTAAAATAATAAAGGGCACATTAACTTTTGTAGTCTAAATTATCAGCCTACTATTCCTAGAATCATGTGATTGTCCATTAACAATTTTTTTCTTCGGTTATTTCAAATCAATCATAGACATTATACTGAAGAATAAAGGAATCACATGTTGTTTTAGTGATTCCTTTGTTTAGAGAGAATAATGTCTTACTTTAACGACAATACATTATATGAACTTATTCGTTTATTTGTTCTAATTATAAAAAAATCTATTCCTGTCAAAAAAGCTTAGTTTTAAAAAAACTTCCTATCTTCTTCTACTTATCCTATCCGAAAAGCAAACATGTTGAAAACTTCAATAATTATACTAATCTTTAACAATTTTATAACTATCTCCTTCTTCTAGTTACTCCACTAAAGCTCTTGCTTATATATGGAGTCTCTCGTTTACTTTCACCAATTGTGATAAATTCATGAACTGCTTATTCTATACCTAAATAGCTTTTAAAATCATCTTTTCAGAACAATTAAAGGAAATTTTCTCTTTTATGCACCTTGTCCCCTACCTGTCTTTAATTCGCCTTTAATCAACTATAAAAACAAATCCTTAAAATAGCACATTTTATTTATCTATTAACAAAATTTTAAAATATCTAAACTCTAAATGTTAATACTCGTTATATAATGAAATCAAGCCATAAGTAAGATAGTTTCCCTGTTACGAATAATGAGGTAGGCTGTTTCACTTTTTTAGATTACCTCAAAAAAACTTGTAGGAATTCCTACAAGTTTTTTTACTTACTTTATTTATTCTCTTCTTATTTACATATGCAAAGTTTATACATTTTGTAGGGATTCATACTATAGTACCAAATAAAATAATTTGAATTCTAAATACATTCGACATAAATTGATTATTTTTTATGAATTTTATTGAAAAACATTGTAAAATACTCTCATTTCCCCTACTATTTTGCTATGATAGTTACAATTAAATTGGATTAGGATATTTCTATAGGATGGGGGAGTATATAATGAGTGTTTCATTAAAGAGAAATGAAGAATTAACCTCTCTATTGAACGACTGGTATCGATCTATGCTATCTCAACAAGTTATAAAAGCTACTAATCTGAAAAAGAAAATTGATGAAAAAATTAATAAGTTAAGCATTGAGTCGAATCAAGAACATCAGGATCAAAATTTGTTACTTTATTACTCACTACTTGAATTTCGTTACACAGTCTTAACAGATAGCCTCGGTATTCAACAAAATAGTTTTGATGCTATTAGTGATTATGATATGCCTACAGACCATTTTCTACGCTTCTATTATCACTTTTTTAAATCCATTCATTCCACTTTTATATCAAGTTTTACTGAGGCAGAGGAACATTATAAACTGGCAGAAAAGATATTAGTAGACATTCCAGATGAAATTGAACACGCTGAATTCTACTATAGAATTGCTACTTTTTATCACCATACCTACAACATGCTGGCTTCTATCGAATACGCAAATAAATCGAGAGAAATCTTTTCGAAGTATGAAGGTTATGAAGTAAAAACAGCCTTTTGTAATAGTTTGCTAGGTGGCTGCTGTATCTATTTAAAGCAATACGAACAAGCAGAAGAATATCTGCATTATGCAATTGAATTACTACAACAGAATAAGGAAGAAGATTTCTTGTTATTCGTAAAAAGCACATTAGGGTGGCTGTATTCTGATCGAAGTATGTCTATGTTAGCTATTCGTCACCTTTCAGAAGTAACAGAGAAACTCCCTACACACTTCAAGGCTATCTTCCTACAAGCTAAGGAGCATTATAAATTAGGAGAACAATCAGCAGCTAGCAAACTCATTGATAAGGGATTACAGATTTGCAGAGGAATTCATAACGAAGAATACACATACCACTTCTCTATTTTAAAAAGATTAAACGAAAATATACCATTGGAAGAATTAGAAAAAATCATCCAAGAAGGAATCTTATACTTTGAGGAAGAAGAATTATGGGAATATGTTGTCGAATACGCTGAATTATTTGCCACAAAATGTAGACAATTAGAGAACCATCAAAAGGTAAGTGATTATTTCCATATTTGTTACCAAGCAAGACGAAAATCAATTGAAAAAGGAGTGTTAAAATAATGAAAAAAATCAGCCTATTATTATCAGGTATTGCTTGTATTGGGGTTCTAACAATAGGGATTTCTCAATTTTCTAAAGCGGATCAGTTTGCTACTCATGGACATTACCCTGCTCCCACATATAGTGTTGGCGATCATGGTGGTGCACCACAACAAACTTAATGTAAGTGTATGTAAAGACCCTCCATTTGGAGGGTCTTTACATATCAAAATATGAATAGTTCTTTTTGGCTACACCAAACCAAAATTCATCTCTCCCCTATCCACCTGCACTCTCTTAAGACAGGAGCACTCTCCGAAAAATCCGTTAAATGATAGAAATTGACTAACTATTATATCTACAAACTCTTCATATGCAATATTACATGCAAAGTGCCTTAAATATTTTGTTATACTATGTATGTGGATTTTTCATCCAAAAATCCTCTTAAACGCATATTTTTGTATATGCCACCCTAATTGATGAAAGTGAGAAGAATGTTTATCATTTTTCTCACTTTTTTTATTTAAATTGTAGGCTTGTACTTAATTCTTTAGTTATCTTAAATAATAAAAACTCAAAAAGAGAATTCACTTTTCAAAATCAACCTATCGAATCAATTATTGTCTAATAATACCACATCATCTTTATCAACTCATTTCGGAATATTTGAACAATAATTTTATATACAAACTCTGCATAAATTATTCATTTTCATTTATATAAGTCCTACATTTTTACTTCTGATAAATTATCAAACATTGAATTATTATACACAAACCAAAAAACAAGAGGTATTTTGTAGAATTTTGTCTATCAATATGTATGTACACCCTTATGTTGTGGATATAGACTGTGAGGTGTAAGGAGGTACCTTACAAAATAATGAAAAGGAGATTATAAAATGATTAGATTAACAAAATTCTCAAAGTTAGCATTTGCAACATTAATTGTGGGAAGTAGTTTAAGCGTCTTTGTGTCGTCACACAGTGTACAAGCTGAAACCTTAGATCATAATTACCAAGACACTGTAAGATTCATACCACCTTCTAGTGCTAGGCAAACATTGGAACAAAAAAACACTATTGTTCCAGAATCAAAAGTTATTAAAAACCATTATGTAAAATACTCTAAAACACATTTCCAATCTAAAGAAAGTATACCAAAAGAAATTTATTATTCTTCAGAAGGTTTTAAGGGCTATATACAGGCAAGTACCGTTTTGGATATGGGAAATCATTTCGTAACGCTATATTCTGGAACCGTTATTCGATGTTAGATTTTTAATCCTACCTCTTTAAATGCTTATAATGATCAATAGCTCACTGCCAATAATGGAATATCTATTGTTCAAAAAATAAACCACAAAATCTTTTGATTTCATGGTTTATCAAATATAAAGATAATGCTAAATATATACTCTAACATTACCTTCCCCAAAGTTAATTATAGAGTATTTTCTCAAAAAAGACACTCCTGTAGTGTCTTTTTTATATTATTTTGATTTACTCCCATCTTACTTTTGTTAAACTCATATATGTAATAATGCATATTTTTTTGATTGTATATTATGATATACTCTCATTGTGAGCTGATACATAATTTCTTTAGATTGGAAAACTAAAACCTCGTTTACCCAATTTGGGGGCGCCTTATGGCGTCTTTTTTTATACTATTGAAGTAAAAAACAGGACCGTAATATTATTGTTAAAAAAAATTGTATACTTTAACAAGAATTCCGCCTACTAACCCTTATTTTTTGCGGCTATTTATTTGTTTCAACATAATAATTTTTCATCTCGTATATGCAATAGACAATGATAGCTAAATTCCAACTGACACCATAGTAATCATGTGTGTAGAAATCATAACCTGCCTTAATACCTTTTTCCATTACAACTAACGTAAATCCTAACGCCACCCACTTGTTAATTTTCATCTTAATATACGTTATCGCTATAATTATTAAAAATAAAATATTTGTAAGGTAGTTTATCATTAGCTCGTATTTTTGAATGTATACTGCCATTATACACGCAACGATATTAGTCGCAATGCCCAAGGCAATCACGGATCCCCAAATCCTGTCCGAAATTCCCACTCCTGATTCAGTCCCTTCCTTAATCACATTCTTTTTCTTAATTCGTTCCACCCCCCTATTCAAGGTATGCTGTATTATCCTTGTCTGATGAATATCTATTTATCTTTTCATATAGAGCAAACAAAATTTCCACTCATAATTTTTTCTTTATCAGGCAAACTAGGTTTAAGCCGTTTGAACTAGCGGCTTCACTCTTCTGGTAATGGGGTAGCAATTTATAGGAATTGTCTAACTCATTCAATCCCTTGGCACCAGCAGGCGACAAAATTGTTGTCTGCCATTTTCATGTATACTTTTTCTGATTCCATTCCAAACTATATGTTTGCTGTACAAATTTTAAAAAGAGCGGGATTTGATTTTTGAATAAGTAAAAAAGATAAAGCTCAGACCACTTTTGGTATAGGACTTTTTCTTTTTACATATACTATTTTTGAGCCTTTTTACCAATACGTGTCCTATTGGTGTCTTGAATTCCTCCTAAATGGGGCGGCAGATACGACTGCATGCCCTTTTTATTTATATTGTTTTTCTATATCCAATACAACAATTAAAAACTAAAGATGCACTATTACATATTTTTTTCAGTCCAGATTATGTTAAAATTTCTTATGTTGTTTATTTCATAGTCGAATTATGGTTTCGTATCTAATTCAACAATATGTGAGCTGTATACAAAAAGAAAAGACACCCAAAAGGTGTCTTTTCTTCTTGTAATCTAAAAAACATTTTTCTTTTTCAGGAAGATTAATTATCTCACTAACCTAAGCCTCTAATTCAATGCCCTTTTGATCACGGTGCTCAAAAGGTTTCATCTATATTAACATATAAATAGTTCACTTCCTAATCATATTTCCACCACTATATTTGATTTCTCAAAGATTTTCTGTCTTGTTCTTAATTTTGTCAAAATCTTCATATAGCTACACAAAATATATATGCTATTATGTTTTTAAGAAACTATGCGTTCCCTTAACCCTGTATCCGACCCTGTATTTTTTTACAGGGTCTTTATTTATTTTAATTTACTTTCATTAGCTTATAAGAGTTAATACACACCCCATTTCAATTATAATCGTTTAAATGTTAGTTAGAATTTGAAATGATAAACCTATTAGCTTTTTAACACTTGTAATCTAATACTAGATTTCTAAATGTATACTACACTAAACATCAGTTAACACTATACACATAGTGTTAACCATATTAATTGAATATTAGTAATAGTAAGTATAAATATTATCAATTTACTATATCTTACATTTATGTAAAAATAGATGTATGTTAAGCTTTTTCAAAATCTTTCCCCTAATAAAGATTTGAAGTAGCATTTCATGATTCTCCTTACGGTTAATATGCCTTGAAAAAGAACCCTATAGGGTTCTTTTTCTTCTTATTACATCCACAGCAGATACTTAATTAACATACAAAAAGGACTGACAGTTACTTGCAGTCCTTTTTGTACCTAAATATACACTTATATTAAGTACTTAACTCTTTATTGTATTTGGCATGCATATGAACTACACATGTCATTATCATCTAGATACATAACACTTCCAAATTTAGAAGTACACAATAACAAATCTTTCCCAGCTTCCAGCTACATAACTATTAGCAGTTAATTCTCTACCGCCATTTGCTGATATAAATCTACCATTACTTAGCGCTTGTAATACATATATCCTATTGTCTCCACCATTATATAAGATAAATTTTTCCCATGCCCCAATTGATGTACGATCTGCTACTACTCTACCATTTGGCTCAAACGAAACGTACTTTCCATTACTTTTCGCTTTTAAAGCAAACGTATATAATTCCCCAGTCGGAATTAATTCAAATTTCTCCCATTCATTAATTGCACTACGATTTGCTACTACATTTCCCGATGGTTCAGCAGACACATATTGTAAATTTGCAGCTTGTATAGCAACAGTCCAGCTTCCATTAAATAGATTCACACCTTTTAGTGAACTTGCATTTGATTGGTCGGCTGCCAATGCATCATTCGATGGGGTTATCATCATTAACATTAGAACCATTGGTAACACCATTAAAACTAACTTTTTAAAGATCTTATTACCATTTGCATGAGCTATGAACCTCTTCATTCTCATTCCTCCCTTAATATATAGCACTCATATACATCATACCAAATATGTAAAATATTGTAATACCAAAGAGTCTTTATCAACAAATACCTTATTATTCTGTTTCTTTTTTCTCAAATCTACAGCACCTAAACATCACTCAGTCCTCAAACATATTTTTAAAATTAATTTCACTTTATATTAAATAAAAGCCAAATAGCCGTTCATAATGAACGACTATTAAGCATCTAACTAAAAATTTGAATGTTTTTCATGTTAATCTATTTTGTTTAATCCCGTTGAAGTAACTTGATAGATTCTTTTTTTTCCTATATATTCTTGTTTATTATTCTCAAGGTTAGTAAGTTTAGCCCGTGTCTTTTCATTTACTGCTTCCCCTTCTATATGGGTAAACTCGATATAATCTCCCACTTTGACCGGCACAGTTTGGCTTTCAGCAGTTTGCTGTCTATTTCCCACTATTTCTTTATTGTATACAACACTACCGGATGAATTCTGTACTTTGATACTCGCATACGTATTATTAAAATAAGAATGTGGTACGCCTGTTTCTAAATTCACCTGCATTTTCTCTGTTACCCTATTATAATTTACTTTTGCAATTTCTCTATCACTATATCCTTTTAAAGACCAACTAAATTGATTTCCGTCTAAAACCGTTGTTTCTGGCATTTTTTCTACTTTCTTCAGACCTTCTTTTGTAACTTCGTACATTGCTTTTTTTCCAAAGCTTTCTTGTTTGCTATTATCTACATTTGTTAAAGTAGCTCTATGCACACCTTCTAGATGTGTTAACTCAATATAATCTCCTACTTTAACTGGAACTTTTTGCGATTCAGCATTTTGTTGTTTATTTCCATAAATGTCTTTATTGTATACTACTTTGCCTGATGCATTTTGTACTTTAATACTCGCATATGTTTCATTAAAATAATGATGCGGT
This sequence comes from Bacillus thuringiensis, assembly GCF_022095615.2. Classification (NCBI taxonomy): domain Bacteria; kingdom Bacillati; phylum Bacillota; class Bacilli; order Caryophanales; family Bacillaceae; genus Bacillus; species Bacillus thuringiensis. The sequence continues at coordinate 123,435 of NZ_CP155560.1, read as the reverse complement.
ACGCCTGTTTTTAAGTCTACTTGCATTTCTTCTGTCGACTTATTGAAATTGATTTTAGCAAACTCGAAATCACTAATCCCTTTCATTGACCATGCAAATTGATTTCCATCTAAAATTGTTGCTTCTGGCATTTTTTCTACTTTCTTCAGACCTTCTTTTGTAACTTCGTACATTGCTTTTTTTCCAAAACTTTCTTGTTTACTATTATTTACATTTGTTAAAGTAGCTCTATGCACACCTTCTAGATGTGTTAACTCAATATAATCTCCTACTTTAACTGGAACTTTTTGCGATTCAGCATTTTGTTGTTTGTTTCCATAAATATCTTTATTGTATACTACTTTGCCTGATGCATTTTGTACTTTAATACTCGCATATGTTTCATTAAAATAATGATGCGGTACGCCTGCTTTTAAGTCCACTTGCATTTCTTCAGCCGACTTATTGAAATTGATTTTAGCAAACTCGAAATCACTAATCCCTTTCATTGACCATGCAAACTGGCTTCCTTCTAAAATATTATTTGCATTAGGCACATCTGGTTTAATCGGATTAGAATCTGTCCCCTTCCAAATCTCTGCTGTTAAAACTGGATATCCTAATGCAGCCACTTTTTGAATGGTATCATTATTTGGACGTAATCCCCACTTCTCAAAGAAAGGCATCAAATTTTGTTTGGCTACTTTTGATGCTGAGATCATAAATAATTGTTTTTTATTTTCATCAGTTTGTGGAAGTTCATTAGAAGGCATATCTCTATACAATTGATGCAGTTTAGGATAGAAGTCTTCTCCATATGCTAATTGTAGTTGCCAAAGCATAACAAGCTTGACAAAAACATCACTTATTTCGTCATAATTTTTATTCGCTTGTTCTAGATATTGAAACGCTTTCGGGTAAATACCACTTTTCTCTAAATTGGATGGTTGATTAAACGCCTTTTCTACAGAAAGGCTGTAAATATTATTTTGTACTTCTGTCATATTATAAAACTTCCAAGGTGCTTGCTGTCTCAAATGCCCTGCCTCATGCCAAGGACCCCAACCATCTTTAATAAATTTATTTATATCTAACACGTATTGAATTGCATCTCCTACATATGCAGTTCGATAAGAAGTCGCATACATATAATAATCTGGTGAATGATTTTCTTCTACGTAATGAATATAATGCTTGTCAGCTTGTTCTTCGGATAATCCAGCTACTTTGTCTTGAATTCGGGTAGCTTCATCCATCTTTTTTAAGAGTTGTACAGGATCTGTATTAGAACCCAGCAAATATTTCTTAACACGTGCAGGGCTGGCCGTAATTAATACACGTTCTCCTTTTAGCTCCACTGCATGTGCATTTGGATTTTGGTTCAGCATGTCTATTAAATCTTGTTTTGTATGTTTGCCTAGTTCAAAGAAAGGAGTAGTCGTTCCACCAGTTGTGACTGTTGTTCGAATGGTACCACCTTGTTGTTTATTGTAAAAATAAATCATTCCTCCATTTGGAGATTGGATTGTGTTTATACCTGGTTTTAATGTAAATGATTTTATTTTAGAATCTTCTCTCCAAGAAGCATCATACGAATACGTTCCAATGTATGCTTGAATATTTTCATTTCCTTCTACATTAATCGTTATTTGTTCATTTGGCTTTGCATATAAACCAGTCGGTTCATATGGACTAAATGCCATACTTTTTCTTTCCTGTTGTTTCAATACCTCAACATCCCCTTTTCCTGGGACTGTATACGTTCTGTTTTCTGATTTAACTGACTTTTCCTCTTGAAGTGATGTCGATATTTTATTTTGCTGCTGCGTTTCCTCTGCAATGATATCTGTTGTAGAAATCATTCCAGTTGCAAGCATAGTTACTGTAGCGGTGGCTGCAAGTATTTTTCTAGTTTTATGTTTTGAATTATTCCCCATGTTTTCTCCCTCATTTTTCCTTAATATGCTTAAGGATTGATTTTTTCGCTTTCATGTTTTTTCCCAAAACCATTCATGCTATTTATGTTGTATCTTTTAATCTATTTTTTTCATAATAATCTCCTTTTCTTTAGTTATCATTGTATACAAATACTATTTGATGACACATTAAATAACAACTTTACGATAAACTCATCAATAACAAACTATTATGTTTTGATACAACACCCTTAACTTCCATCTAATTGTATAAATGTATTCATTTGGCGAAATAAGTAAATAAATTTCAACATTTAAAGCTTATAATCTAGCGAAAAATTCATAATTTTTTTAAACTTCAAAGGTTTACATAATTGCAACCACATTTATTTAAACTTCCTTAACTTTTTTCTAAACTATTCTCTAAGAATCTTATTGTTAATTGTAAATAAACCAGGTTGCTACTATTTATGTAAAAGAAAGGCGGAATCTTAAATATGACTCCGCCTTTTTTGATATAAAAAGCATCTAATTCTATTTGAATTAGATGCTTACATTTAGTTCTTAGACCAAGAATTCTAAACTACTTATGCCCCTGTAAATCTTTTTTTATTACATCCCATAGTGGATTATCTTGCCGTATCGGTTTACCCTCTTCGTCCCATTTTATTTTTCCTGTTCCCAATTCATAATTCATTCCCGTCCATGTGTCTTCACGGAATGCATAGAATGATTTATGCCACCCTTTTTGGTTGAAGATAGAAATAAGATCTTGCATGTATTGGGTAGCTCCTGGAACGGTACGGTTAATTCCAAACTCCTCTGCAATAATTCGATTAGATGGTACATGATTTTTCTTAGACCATAGCTGGATTGGCTTTAAAAATTTCTCTAATCCCTGTTTATTCCACATTACAGGTTTCTCTAAATCCCCTACTTTTACTAATCCTGGATATTGATATTCCTTATTTTGTTTTTCACCTTGACTCGTTAATTCATATGGTTCATACATATGAAATGCGTAAAGTGTTTTTTTATCCTCTACTGGGTTTAAATATTTAAAGGCCCATGGAGTAGCATATAAACCTGAATCTAAAATAATCGGTGTTTCTTGGTCCACTTCACGGATAGAATGAATCACCTTTTCATAAAATTCGTTTAAATCTGCTGTCGTTCCTTTCACTTTTGCATACCATTTCTCGTAATCTTCCGTCCAAAAGTCATTATATCTATTATTTTTAGCTGTTTCTGGATGCGGTTCATTTATAATATTATAACCGACCACTGCAGGGTGATCTTTTAGTTCCAAAGCAAGGTCTTTCCAAAATTGACTTGCTTGTTCTTGATACTTCTCTTCTTCCCATATTCTGTCGTCATTCTTGTTATTATTAAATTGGCGCCACCGATCACCAGGCAAGGATAACATTGTAAGAACAACTTTCATTCCCTGCGATTGTGCGGCATCTAAATCCGCTTTTAATTTTTCTAGATCCTCCTTTACTAATCCCTGATAGTTATCTGCATTACCTATCAGAAAATCCTTCCCAGAGGTATCTGGTTTATCCTCAAATAAAAAATCTTTATCCTTTGCCCATTTATCAGGTGCTAAACGAACATATTCAATATTAGCTTCTTTTGCACTTTTATAGTTTTCAGGTAATGACGTACTATTCATGAAATTAGTACCTTTCCTTTTTGAATCCCAAAAACTAATTTTTGAATCGCTCTTGTGATAGGTATCAGCTCTTACATTCATTTCCTGTACTCCAAAATTCATCATGCCTAACAACGCAACAATTGGTAAAATTTTTTTCACAACTTTCTCCTTCTTTCTCTTTCTCTTTATCTTTTACACACATAACATACCTTTGTTTTGTTACAGGAATGTGGCAATTTTCCAAAAATACCTGTTATGTTTATAAAAAAGACAGAGATAATAGGAAGTTGCTTCATTTACTAAAAAACAAAAAAGGAATCCTTTACGGATTCCTTTCTGACTTGCACTCTTTTTCAAATAGCGCATTTTTGCACCTACTTTTAGTATACCTTACAATTCTTATAAAATAAATAAGATTAAATAAATTTTATTTCTATATTTTCAAAAAACATCATATTCCTTATAATTTTACAAATAAAATAGCGTATTATTAAAACTCATCTCTTGAACATTCCTTTAGTTGTTCCATAGCAATTTTACGCGCATGTTCCTCACTATCTATCAAAGTCAATCCTTGTGATATATAACTCCAAAATTCATATCCACAATCCTCCATCCATCTATAAGCTTCTGTTGTGTATAGCCCATCTTTTCTTTTAATGATTTGAACCTTATAGTTTTTACTTGGAGAAAAAAACTCTTGTATAACCTGCTCCATTTATGAAAAATCCTCCTTCAATCTATTATGTGAAATTATATTTTCACATAATCTCGTAATAGAAACCTCTTTTTACGATAAATTACTATCACCTTTTGAAAGGATAATATACCTTACATCCTCCCATCATTTTCTTCCTGTACTAACCAATATAAATGATACAGCTTATATCCTAGAAACTTCAATAACATTTGGCCGTTATTTCTCTCTGTCGTTCTACTTATTTCTACTACATATAATTAAATATTTTTTCAAAAATCACTTCATAAAAGAACGTAAGTTCGTGTATAATAAGAACAAGAATAAGAACAAACGTTCTCGTTATTATTAGGAGGAGTTATAGTGTATGACTATTCAATTTTACCGAATAGAATCATTTTATGTGTCGATCTTCGCAGCTTTTATGCTTCTGTTAGTTGCATCAAAATGGGATTAGACCCACTTCATACAAAATTAGCTGTAGTCGGTGATGTAAATAGGAATGGGTCCATTGTTTTAGCCGCAACTCCACCTTTAAAAGCAATGGGTGTAAAGAAGATGGCAAGGCTATACGAGATTCCTCGACAAAAAGATATCCTTATTGTGAATCCAATTATGGGAACCTATATTAAGTGCTCCAATTACATAACGAAGTTAGCTCTACAATATGTTCCTATTGAAGACTTTCATCAATACAGCATCGATGAATTTTTTATGGATATTACCGATAGCATCCATCTATTTGCCCGGAATCCAAATGAATTTGCATTACAGTTTAAACGTGAAATATATGAACACACACGAATTGAATGCACAATCGGGATTGCACCTAACCTATTGATGAGTAAGGTAGCTTTAGATATTGAAGCAAAGAAAAATAAAGACGGAGTCGCTTATTGGACATACGAAGATATACCTACAAAATTATGGAGCATACGACCGCTTAATAAGTTTTGGGGGATTTCGCATAAAACAGAAACAAAATTAAATCAAAAAGGAATACATTCAATTGGAGATTTAGCTAATTATCCTCTTAAATATTTAAAACAAAGCTTCGGCGTGATTGGCGAAGAATTACACTTACATAGTAATGGGATTGACTTTAGTCGCATTTCAGAAAAATATGTTCCTGCCACAACTTCTATAGGAAAAAGCCAAATTTTAATGCGTGATTATACAATAGAAGAATTTCCGATTATCCTACTGGAACATACCGAAGAAGTTTGCTATCGATTAAGACAACAAAACAAACTTGCTCAAACCGTTCAATTTTCAATTGGATATAGTAAAAGTTATTCGGGTGGCTTTAGCAAAACACATACCTTAAGCCGTCCGACCAACTTAACCATGGACATTTATCAAGTTTGTCTATATTTTCTACATCAACAATATACTGGAGAACCAATTAGAAGTATTACTATTTCTCTAACAAAACTAATTGGTGAAGGAGAAGAACAAATTTCTCTTTTTGATAACATCATACAACGAGAAAAAGAAATAAAGCTAACGAAAGTAATGGATGAAATACGCACAAAGTTTGGAAAAAATAGCATATTAAGAGGAATTTCCTATACAAATAATGCAACAGCTAGATACAGAAACACACTGTTAGGGGGACACAAATCATGAACAACGCTAATATGCCAAAAGGCAGAGGAATGGTAAAATGGACACCATTTGCAGCAATGCCAGAACAATTCGTCGGAATACGTGAAATAATCAAAGAGAAAAATAAAGTTGCACGCCCCATTTTAACTTCAGAAGAGAAAGAACTGATTGAGAACATGTTACTATGTTCATTGCTATCTGAAGAAGAGATATTAATTACATATTATGAAGACGGTTATTTATTCACTAACTATATGACCGTTATCGATATAGATCCATTAAATAGCTCCATCATATGTACGGATGCTTTCTATAATATGATGACAATAAAATTTTCGAATATAATAGACGTAAAATAGAATACATTTAGGTGATGATGTTTGGAGTGTTATAAAGGAATGTATACAATGCAAGGGAATCAGATAAGAAAGAATACAGCGCGAACAACTATTCATAAGGATATAAATAATTATCCCTATCTAAATATACCCATGATTATCAATGAGAAAGATGGAATAACTTACGAGGTTTTAAGCGCTGGTTTTCATAATAATGATGCAGTAGCGATGATAACAACAGATGGTTTTGCTACAACTAGGATAAATACACCAATCGTAACAGTAAAACACAATGATGGTAGTATCCAGGCATTCCGCTTACCTATAGAATTGGAATATTGGGTACTTTCATGTATGTCTGATGCTTCAACAGGGAGAAATCCATTCCCATGTAAAGTCGCTTTTGGAATAATCGATACTAAGTTTCATGTGGAATTTAAGTGAAAAAGGAGCAAATTAATTTGCTCCTTTTATCGTTATGTATGCTCTTGTCCTTTTCTTTTTACATTGTTTGCATACAATATTTTTGATAATTATAGGAGCGGACCCCTGAAATAGCATTCAACTGGATTCCTACTTGCTTTGCTAAATCAAATAACTTTTCAAGTGCTTCTGCTGCTTTTTTACGAAGGTGACTCTATTCTAACGTTCCACTAAATGAGAACAGTACATTTGGTACAACTAAATCCTCTGGTTTCTATTCTTCGGGCAATCCATTCATTTTGCTAAGAATTAAATACAAGGTGCAAAAAACCGACCCGGGTTAATTCCTTATTATCTCTTTCATTAAAGTCATATCCTTGTATATTGGAAATTTCTTAGTTAATTCTTTTACGATAGAATATGCTTTTTCTTTAGCTCTTACATTCTGGGGATTCTTTAATACTAAACAAATGATTTCAGCAATTTTAATCATTTCTAGTTCACCCATTCCTTGTGTTGTAACTGCTGGTGTCCCCAAACGAATTCCACTCGTAATAAAAGGACCCTTTTTATCAAAAGGAATGGAGTTCTTATTAACCGTTATCCCTACTTCCTCTAATAATATTTGAGCCTCTTTTCCTGTTAGGTTCATATTACAAAGATCTATAAGTAGCAAATGATTGTCCGTTCCACCTGTCAACACATTAAAGCCTAACCCTCTTAGTTCTTTTGCTAGCACCTTAGCATTCTTTATTGTATTTGAAACATATTTTTTAAATTTGGGCTGCAACGCTTCATTAAAAGCGACTGCCTTGGCCGCAATCATGTGCATAGCTGGCCCTCCTTGTATACCATACCAGGGAATACACTCTTATCTATTGTAGCAGCCCAATCTCTTCGGCAGAGTATAATTCCCCCTCGAGGACCACGCAGGGTTTTATGGGTAGTGGTAGTAACAAAATCAGCATATGGAACTGGGCTCGGATGCATTCCAGTAGCTACAAGCCCAGCAATATGGGCTATATCTGCCATAAATAATGCATTCACTTCTTTTACAATGCTCGATAATCTCTCAAAATCAATGATCCTTGAATATGCACTTGCACCAATTACCATCATTTTAGGTTGATGTTTCTGCGCTAAAGTTCTAACTTCATCATAGTCAATATCTTATGTCGCTTATTTACTCCATAAGATATAAAATTGTATAATACACCCGAGGAATTAACAGGGCTCCCGTGTGTAAGGTGACCACCGTGGGATAAATCCATTCCTAATACTGTATCTCCAGGCTTCAAACAAGCAGAGTAAACAGCCATATTTGCTTGTGCCCCGGAGTGAGGCTGCACATTCGCGTGGTCCGCATCCTTTCCTAGGAAGCTACAGAAAGAATAGCGTATTTGTTCCAAGGTGAGCTATTTTATTGAAAAGCTTTGGTTTTATATTATAGCTAAAAGGGCAAACAGTGCTAAAATAGCTGGAAGTCCTTGTTTCAAAATAATTGATTTATTAGATGTGAAACCTCCAAAAACAGCTGCTATCACCACACAAATTACGAAAAATAATTGAAGCATATAACCAATTGGGTTAGGTCCAAGTATAAGTCCCCAGATGAGACCAGCAGCTAAAAATCCATTATATAACCCTTGGTTTGCAAACATAATAGCTACGTTTCGATCTCCTTCTAAATGCTTCGGTAATTTAAAAGCGCGTTTCGCTACTTTTGAATCAATAAAGAACATTTCAAGAATCATGATAAATAAATGTTCTAACGCTACAGTCCCGACTAAAATAGCTGCGATTATTTTCACAACATTCTGCCCCCTCTACTCCCTAATATTAGCTTTATACTATTTCCATTATGAAATTCTATCAACTGGGAGACGATTTCCCCTTCCGTCGGCTGCTTTACCGATAGATAGACGCATAGCTAGCAACTCCAATCGTGATTGACTAATACTAATGCATACTACAAACTTTATAGCTTACATAAGTTTTCTGCAGCTTCTAAATAACATTTTTTCAAAACTCGCCTTTCTTTCTAACAAAAAACATTTGACATATCAACTATTGATATGTCAAATAATATACATCTCTCGTTTTAGTTTTGCAAGTTTTTTTACTCACTTATTTTATTTTGTCCCAGCAACTTTAAATTAATTTACACCATCAGTTCACATTTCTAGAAATCATAGTTTTTAAGTTAAGTTACATTTACGATTAACAAAGTATATTGATTTTTTTCTGAATTAGTTTAAACTTAAATAGTTCATAATCGAACGATTATTTAGCCTATTTTAAATAAGAAAGGAATTTAATATTATGAATCAAAGTTTTAAACAAGCTGGAGAAGTTGTCCAATCATTTGTAACAATAAACAAAGAGGTTATAAATTTCACACATCAAAACGCTTCCAGTTTAGGGTTAACAGTTCAACAAATGGGGATTTTAAATACAATTTATACAAATCCTAATATTACACTTAAAGAGATTTCATCACGTCTTTCAGTTCCTAAAAGTACAGTGAGTGTAAATATAGATGAGTTAGTTAATATAGGGTTCATTGTGAGGGAACAATCACATGAAGATCGTAGAGAAATAAAATTAAAAGTGACAACCCAAGGACAAGAAGTATCAAAAACATCCATTAAAAACTCTACTTCCTACAAAGCAATGACAGAAGCACTACAGAGGCTTTCAGAAGACGATATTCAAACGTTATTACGTATTCATAAAGATATATTAACCTCTCTACAACAGTTTCGTTAATTGATGCTGAATATTTTAGACACCAATTAAACTCTCATTCTCCCAAAATATGAACTATTTTGATTTGTTTTTGATAATGTCAGTAGGACACGTTTACTCATATGCCCTCATATTGAAAGAGGGCATTATTTATTACCTATTGAAGTAGAATTTTAGCTTTCTTCAACACCATCTCAATATATATTATGTTTCTTTGTTAAAAATTAATTTCATTCTTCTTATATCCGTACGCCTTAAAATCATCAGTAAATATTTCAGAAACCAGATTTAAAGTTTCTTCATCATAAAAGCTTCGATATGTGGGTAATGAAGGAAATCCAGGGGCCATAATATCACTTTCTGCATGATTTCCTTTATGCATCATTTCATGCGATCTGTGATGAGAGGATTTTGTGAGAGATAGTATATCGGATGATAATAAATCATATTTTTTCTCAATATTTAAAATCTCTTTATTAAAATTCTCAAGTTTAATATATTGTTTAATGAAATTTTCCTCTCCTTCAATATATTGCTGAGAAAAATGTTGATCTAATTGGATAGATTTTGGACCTATATCTTTTACATAATATAAGAATTGTTTAAATGAAATCCCTTTTTTAATATTTTTATCATTATAAAAATATTCTTTAATATCCCCCCACTGTTTCACGGCATAAGGATTATTATAAAGTACTAAAAATGAACTGACTGCCCTTTTATAAGGATTGCGTACAAGCTTTATAGTCTCTTTTTTTAAGCTTAATAGTTCCATTTCTAATTCTTTATAATAACTGTTTGTATTTTTGTATATTTGAAATTCATAGTAATGGATAAATGGGTCATATCTCATTGCCTCATCATATAAATTAATTTGAAAGAAAAACCAATTTGCTAGAGAGGTACAGCCACTTCTGTGACTCCAAAATAAAATTAAAGGGAAATCCTTATGATAATGCGGAATACGTTCGCCATATTCAATGAGTTCTTTAATGGTTTGATTCATAATCATAGGCCTCCTCCGGTATTTATTTTTACTTTCGTAAGAAAAAACAATGTGTTATTAAATAATTATCCTGTTACTGATATTTACATTGATATCCAAGATCAAAATACACAGTTTCATCCACTTATGAAAAGTGCAGCAATTTAGCTTCCCCCTAAAATCAAATTATTATATGTTGACATGTTTTTATTTGGCCTGATTTTTTATAACCAAGATTCCAAATAAAAGTAAGTTAAATGAACATAAAAATATGATTAATTTACAGTTGTAACGAAAGTGATTAATCCAATAAAGTGAAACTTTAATTAGCGGGGATTTTACGGTAGTTATCTCCCATCTAACTAACTCTTATTCGCCGGATTTTCAGACGGGAGTCTTAATGCCCTTTAATGCTGGATAAACGAAACCTTCACTCTTCATACGAAACTACATATCTTAATATGCGCCATGTATTCATGCTTACAATCGGTGGGCTGTAAGCTGTCACCTTTTTATTTAATTTTATCTACACACTTAAGTAAAACAAACATAATTTATATAGTACTTCAATGCTCATAAATCTTTTTTTTAGGGGATCACTTACCTGTGCGCCCCTTTTTGTTTTCGAATAACGCGTTATCATGCAATTATTTAGATATCTTTATTGCTATTTCATATATAAGCACTTCCTCCATATACTATAAAAAAGGAGGTTAAAAAATGCCTATCACAAATATTTATGATTTTATATCCAAGTATGGGCGTCCCCCTCATTTTCACAAAGACTTTCCCCTAATCTTATTTTGGAGCCAAAAAAGCGGCTGCACTTCACTTGTATATTGGTTTTTTTATCACATTAATTTATTTAAAGAAGCGGTTAAATATAACCCATTTGTTCATCACTATGAATTTGACATTTATAAAAACTCCATACCTTATTTCACTGATTTAGCCAATGCATTACAAAAAAAAGAAAAAGACACCTATAAATTAGTAAGAAATCCCTTCAAAAGGGCCGTAAGCTCCTTTATTTCTCTGATTCCAGCTCCATATTACGAATCCACTGAATGGAAGCCTATTCGTCATTATTTTTATGGTGATGAATCCTGTAATAAAAAAATTTCTTTTAAACTTTATTTATATTATTTAAAAGCACATGCACCAGATTTTGAAAGCGTAAATCCACACTTCACACCACAGTATATACAAGGAGAAGAAGAGTTTGTAACAAATTATATTTACCTGGAGAATTTCTCTACGGAACTTTCTAATTTAGAAGACAACTACGGATTAAAAAAATCTCCTCTGAATGGATTAGTTAGCTCGTGGCATCACCAAAACAAATTAGCAGTTTACAAGGGGACATATGCAGATGGTGATATTACAGATCCTTTATTCCCAAGGCATCCCACCTACGATAGTTTTTATGATGAAGAAACAATTCAATTGGTTAAAGATATTTTCAAAGATGATTTCAAAACATATGAATACCCATTAAATCTAACTTAAAAAGGAAACTTAAATCCACCGAATTAAGTTTCCTCATACAGCTTTTGTAATAATTTAGGACACTGTGTAGCAGTGCTCTTTTTTTATGAAATCCCAATTTCTTTATCCATTTATTTAAAACCAGATTATAAACCCTTTGTATATTTTCATACGTCATCTTCACATCAAAAAAATGTGTGTATCATCTATAAATAATTTTTTTATATTATTTACCCCTGTAACTTATTCTCACCTTAATTATTAAACATACATATATTATTTATAATAATTTTTTTAAGAACATGATCCTTTTTTCATTAATTTTTCTTTAATAATTAACTACATTTACCCTTTAACCGAATTTACTCGTTGAAGTTACCGAGTTTTAAATGAAATACATTAGTTAATTTATTTAAAAGAGGATGATTATATTGGAATTCAAAGAGCTACATGGATTATACGATGATGTTATTAGCTTAGGTGAAAATTGTTATACTGCCATCCATCTACAAAAATACAAGCTAAGGAAACATTCTGGTCCTCTAGATTGGTTTACGTCGCCAGATCTCTCCTCAATAAATGATTTATTAAAAAATAATTTCAGGGATTTTATGGATTTAAATAATATGCATGCAATGGCAGATAAAAATATCATTTTTAATGATGGGGTGATACAACCTGTATCCTCCCATATTGTAAAAGATATAAAGTATAACATAACATCCTATCACGATTTCCCTGTTATCCCCAATGAAGAGTGGTCTAGCACATATCCTGAATTCAAACAAAAATTAGATCGAAGAATTAGTAACTTTTATAAAATAACGGAAAAATCCCAATCTATTTTATTTGTTAGATGGGGGGGGAATCTCATTGAGACGCTAAAATTACAATCTATTTTATCAAGGATTGTTAAAAATAACTTTAAGATACTTCTACTCTCTCCAACAGGATCAGAAAATGAATTCAGTATATTAGAATGGGATATCGAACACGTTTTTACACTTCAAGTTTCAAATAATTATTTAAATAAAAGAACTTGGTATATGTTATTTAAAGATATACATCTAAATTCAAAAATATAAACATATGATATCATTGCATTTAAAAGAATGGCGTTTAAATTGTTACTTGAGTTTTTTTATTGCCTCTATTTATTTTTAATCACTTTGATTAATATACTGTAATAATTGCAATATTCGTTTCTCATATGTGTGACTGGTTAATGTCCGATTTAGGCCGTTTTTCGCTATCTTATTTCTTTCTTCTACATTTTCTAAATAATACTCTGCTTTCTCTATAAACTCCAATGGATTACAAAACGTTTCTATTTCAACACCTGGTATATAATGTTTTGATATATCTGCGCGTATATCAGTTAGTTGAAAAGAACCTGATGAATTAATTTCAAACATCCTATTATTTACTGAATATGCTGTTATTTTTGCTGAATTACAATTCAATTCCTTATCATATGGTGAACGATGTAAATTGACATTAATTTTCGTGGATAGATAATACTTTAAGGCTTCTTCATATTCACCAAGTGGTAACAGTTTTATTTTCTCTCGCAACACATCATAATTCTTTAATTTTTCCCAACCAAATCCAACTATTTTAGCATTTTTAACTGTCAAATATTCTGAAATTGAATCAATAAATTCTATTCTATTTTTAAATGCCGTACCAACGAAACTAATTTCATAATATTCCGTATTCTCTTCGTGAGTGGGTTTATATACATTCTGGTTGGCCGCTAAAGGAAGATGGAAAACATATTTACAGCCTATGCTTTTATAAAATCTAGTGCAGCCTAGATCCTGAGTAAATATATAGTCATAATGTAAAGCTATGTTTTGTGTTATATCTGAATAATAAGGGTCGTCTGTCAACCAAAGTCCAATAGTGAAACCTAGTTCCTTTAAATATGGTATTACATGATTATATTCCGCATTTAAACCATGTAATACCAAAATAAAATCTGGCTTTGTTTTAATTGCTGTTTTTATTGCCTCTCCTATATCTACCATAGTAGCATTGCCATTCTCTTTTTGAAGACTATTGAAAATTGCAGTTTCAAGTAAAGGATAATAAAAAGAAATTCCAGAACGAATAAATAAGATCTTTTTCGGATTATTACCTTTCATGTCATTCCTCCCATGTAAACTTAATCTTTTTTGAAAATACTGCTTGATATTCTGGATGCAAGCGAAGGTCTTGCGTATGCTCTGCAGTTCCTATAAATTTCTCCTCTAGTTCTTCTAAATTTGTTCCATAAAAAGATGTTAAAGCACTCCAACGTTTAGATAAGGTTGGAGCAATTTGTAACCTTCGTCTTTTCATTTGATCGTTCCATGGACTAAAATAGAATTTCAAAACAAACGCTGGTGAAGAATACAACTGGAATGAATAGGCTGATGAATGCCTCCCTGGCGTATATTCTCCCCTTTTATAATCGTGTATCAACCTCCAACTTTTCCCTGGATGTGGATTGTGTGGAAAATAACCATGAAATCTTTGTTCTACCAATGGAATAGAGTATCTTGGATTACGACATCCATAGTTTAAAGGGTCGACCATTAAAATCATTCGGATTGCATACATCCTCTTTTTTAATTCATTTAGCGAATTAAAAAATTCAGTTTTATTTGGATAACAAAGAAATTCGGTAGTATTTAAAGTCATTTTCCACCCCGTCACTTCACTTTCAATATCCATAACTTCATTATCCACTTGTTCTGCATCGAACTCTGGTACTCTTGAATTCCTCACTTCCCAGTTCGGTGCGAATATTCTACACATCTCCACTGATCGATCTGTAGAACCCCTATTAATTAAAATACCGTGATCAAAAATTTTTTTATGATGCATTAACCACCAAGGCAGTAAATATTCTTCATTATAAAAGTGCGAGATTAATGTAGTGATAATCAACACCCCTCAGTTATTTTAATATTCCACGCTTTTCCCTACCCTCATATCATTTATAAGCATTTTTCATGTCCACTATGAAACAATATTGGACATGAAAAATAATTATTTTTTGGTTATAAAAATGTTAATAAAACCATACGGTATTATTGCAGATTATTTTCCAAGGATGTCATACAACTTCCTTTTTCGGGTAACCATACTTGGTCCCTTTTTTGGGTAACCATATTTGGTTCCTTTTTTCTTTGTAAAGTATTATTTAATTTATTAAATTACGATTGCCTAATATATTAATCACTACTATAAAAGTGTAATTTCAAAACAAAAAATGCCTTTAAAATTGGAGGATAATAAATATGAAAGCTGTAATTCTTGCTGGTGGATATGGTACTCGAATTGGCGAAGAAACACATCTAAAACCAAAGCCTATGATTGAAATTGGCACAAAGCCCATTCTCTGGCATATTATGAGTTTATTTAATGAACGCTATTTCAGAATTTGTGTCTTTCCTTATCGTGTGCAATTTTTATCCCCTCCTTTTCAACGACTAATACGTCACCATACATAAAAAAATATGAGATTATACTCTACAAATTCCCTGCTACTCTATCTTTCATTCATCCTCTTATCCGAAAGCTGATTTATAACCATTTTTTGTATAAATCAGCAACCTATTTACCTTCCATTAAATGGAAATAAACCTTTTTTCGCTTTGCATGTTCTACTAGCTTTGTATACAATGGTGTGCCTTTATCGTTCATAATGAATCCCAATTCCTTTCCGATAGTATTTTGTATTCCAACTTAGTTTAAAATGCAGCGATTCATAGTTCAATATAATAATAAATATAGTTTCAATAGGAATTACCTATTATAATAAAATTAAAATGAAGATTTACTTTCCTAAACTTGTGATTCATATCCAAACAGGAATTATCGTTATCAATTTGAAGGGCGACTATATCTGCTTTGCTGTAATAGAGCATCATACATTGCTTAATAGATTATTGAAAAGAAAAAAGCTCTGCACTTTGCAGGCTTTCTTTATGATTTAATTATTAAGTTGTTCATAAAATCCCCTATAGAATTCGCCTGGAATATACGGAAATAAGAAGATTGAACGTCGTAATGTTTGTCAGTAATGATTAGGATTGAAGGGAAAAATTTAGAAGCTTTCGGTTGCCAAGATTCATTGTGCCATTCTTGGCTATGGAAGTATAACTCGTATCTATTTATCTTATCTTGCATTATTTTTTTACTGTATACTGACTTTTGAACTTCAATAAAAAATGGGGATCTACGCCATATCGTAAAGGCATCTGGCTCCATATACTCTTTCCCATACTTAGGTTCCACTTTGAATAGTTTAGGATTTTCGTAGTAGACAAGTTGTTTGTATACGTCCACAATGCCAAGGAAATGAGGAATTTTTTGACTCGTTTTTTTGATAGAACTTGGTTGTGGAAAATAAATGTATGGGTGCTGTAATACGTTTGCATCAACATAACCATCTCTCCTTAATCGTTTCATAACCGTATTACAACAAGTTACTGCATTCTTTAAACCCTGAAAATGCAAGTCAATAATATCATCACGGGACATGCATCTAAATCGCTTCAAATCATTTAAAATTCCTTTATCTCTACTCCTCATCATCTAACACCCCAAATAAAGGAATTTCTTTTTTTAGAGGAATTTGGAGCATTTTCTCTTCTTTAGACATGCGATAGGGTTCAACAATTTGTTTCGCATTACTTAATTCCAAATAAGGTGCTTGCACTTTCTTTAATCCATTTCGTTTTAATATCATTTGGCCCGATTGCTCTAAATGCTCTGAACCAGGAGTACCCATGATATTACTATTAATCGCACTATCGCATTTAAAACCAATTCTTACGGTCATATTGAGTTTTAACTTGCCATCCAACACCTTTGCATCCGGCCTCTGCATACTAAGCATAAGAAAGACCCCAAGGGATCGGCCGACTGCTGAAATTTTTTCGATTGTAGTCATACATTCTTTTTCATCTTTAAGCATCGCCACTTCATCAATAGCAAGTAAAATATATGGTTTTTGATTATCAGGATTCAATTTGTTGTACGCATCAATATGATCAACCTCAAACTGTTCCATGAGTTTTCTTCGTTCTCTGATTTCCTTCCACACCTTTTGAAGCATAATTTTCATTTCGATTTCTTCCATACAAACGTCTTTTACATGCTTCACTCTTCGCAAAAAATGAAATTCAGAGTTTTTTAGATCCCCAAGATACAAATGCAGCTTATCAGGTGACATATATTGAATGAAAGTGGATAGTACAACACGCACCATACTACTTTTCCCGCTTCCCGTTTCCCCCGCAATTAATAAGTGTGGTGTATTGGAATCAAGCATATCGTATGTAATCATTTTCCCAAATTGATCCCGGCCAACCACAACAGGAAGACGATACTCCTTTAATAATGAATGCCACTCTTTATAACAGTACTTATAAGGTTTTAGTCCAGAATTTGAATGGAATACATGTAGTACAAATTTTTTCACATCCCCTTCAATCGTAATATTCCGTCCTAATATTTGTTGAAAACAAAACCACTTCTTTTCAATCTTTTGTGGATCTAATCCGTTTGGTATCGTAAATACATACCTTACACTTTCTGTTGAAGAAGAAATATTATGTACCTTTGGATAAATAGGCACTTTCCCTCCACGTGTTTGATGTTCCGTATATAGTCCTGCTTTTGCAAAAACCTCTTTAAGTCGATTCCTTAACTTTTGTGTATGAAGCCACTCCTTTATAATCCTCATTTACTCCATTCCTCCCTAAAACATACTTACGATGCGAACAAATGCGTATCCAATCAAGCAAACCCCACCAATTCGCATACCATAATAAATACTTCCACTCACAAACTTTGCTGCAATTATATGTTCATTTTGTACCAAATACTTTTCTAACAAGACTGCCCCAATTAAAACCGTCCCCATTATTCCTAATGCAATATAAGTATTTAACACTTGATCGGACATATGAAAAAATGCAAAAGGACTTAATGACTTATATTTACGAATTGTATTTTCTTTATCTTTGTATGGCCGATCTATAAACTTACGAAAAAAAATCCTTTCTTTCCTTACTCGCATTTAAATGCCTCCGTTCTCTTTATAAACAGAATAAGAAAACTTATAAAACATAGGGTTGATTCATTTATTACCTTGTTAACATTACTTTGATAGTTAATTTGATATGTACTTTGCCAATACAGAAGCTAATTGATTTGATATCTATCTTGATAATACGTTTGCTAGCAACTTTGATAGCGACCTTGATACATCATATTGCGAACAGCTTGTACATTATTAACACTTTTGTTTAAAAAAATCAGGCTTTGGTAAAAATGTGATTAATAGAGTATCTACGAATAGGAGTGTTCGCAGTGTTTGGCTTAGGAAAACCGTTATCTAAGTTTGGTAAATTTTTAAGAAAGAATGATATTACTCAAACGGAATTAAAGGAATGGAGTGGGGTAAACCAAAATACAATTAGCCGTATCTCCCGTTCGAATCAATTCAAGCCTTCATTAGGGAATGGTCAAAAAATAATCAGGGCCTTAAAAAGAAAAGGATTCGGCGTAGACTTTGAAGATTTTTGGATGTGATAAATTGTTCAATATATACTTCTGTATCAACACTACACTTGAATGAAGGAGATATTCAAAAATGAATATCTCATAAAAAAGATCAACTACCATTTAAAGTAGTTGATCTGCATGTGTAAACTCTTTGAACTCTAATTGATTAGGCTACCCCCGTAGTTCTTGCGGTTAAAAGCCTTATTTCTTCATTCTTTATAATAAAAAATACATATTATATTTATTTACTACATTATAAGATTTTTAACTTCTACCCTTACATATACTATCTAGAATTCTATCCTAGAATCTTAACTTATATCTTAAATCCACCAATTAATTCTTGAAGCTCTTCGGCCATCTGTGCTAATTGTATTGCTGAAGAATTTATCTCTTCCATAGAAGCATGTTGCTCCTCAGATGAACCGGCTATCGTTTGCATACTTGAAGAATTCTCTTTCACAGCCATAGATATTTGATTAATTGATGTATCGACTTCCATTACATCACTTGTCATTTTATTTGATAATTCCACCATACCCTGTACTTTTGACACAATATCATTTGCAGATTTTGAAATCTCATAAAAACTTTGTTTTGTATCATTCGCAACCTGAATCCCCGACTGCACTTCAACTCCTACTTCATTCATAGCTTTTACAGTCTCATGTACATCTGCTTGTATTTCATTAATTAAACTTCCAATTTCCATCGAAGATTCGGATGATTGCTCTGCTAACTTCCTGACTTCATCAGCAACAATTGCAAAGCCACGCCCCTGTTCTCCTGCCCTTGCCGCTTCAATCGCTGCATTCAATGCTAATAAATTTGTTTGTGCAGCAATATTTTGAATTACTTCTAATATACTTCCGATTTGCTGCGATTTCTTATCTAATAATTTAATTACATTATCGGATTGAGAAACAGAACGATGTATAGACTGCATTTGCATTACAGTTTGTTCTACTAATTGTTCGCCCTCGTTAGCTCTTTGCTTTGTATATAAGGATGAAGTCGATACTTCGGAAGCATTATCAGCTACGCATTGAATGTTTCGTGTTACCTCACCAATTAATTTAGCTCCAGACGCAACTTCATTATTTTGTACTTCTGCACTATTCGATATTTCTTCCATTTCTTTTGTGATTTGTTCTGTCGCAACACTTGCTTGCTCTACGCTAGCAGTTAGTTCTTCAGACGAAGCAGCCACATGTCCTGCAGATGTGTTAATTTGAGAAATTATATTACATAACGACTCTGCCATTGTATTGAAACTACCACCTAATTGACCAAGTTCATCCTTTGAACGAATATCTATTTTCTCAGTTAAATCTCCCTGACTAATTCTTTGAGCTGAAATAACTAATTGTCTTAGTGGATTAATAATAGATTTAAGAATGAAGAAAATTACAATTCCACCTAACAACAGTGAAGCCCCTATTATAGTGAGCGTTTTATAAAAAATAGGATTGGTAGCTTCTTCAATCTCTTTAATAGGCATTACACCAGCTATTTTCCAACCTGTTTTTTTGTTTGTTTTAAAGCTTATGTTTCGATCCTCACCATTAAGGCTATAAGTAATTACTCCATCTTCTTTCTTGTATAGTTCATCTGCTAATGATTTCTCTAATTTCTCACCTGGCTTAAGTGTAGGATGAACAACGATAGTCTTATCTTGACTTACTATAGATACAAAGCCTTGTTTTCCTATTTTTATCATTTTAGAAGTTTTTACGATATCATCAATATTCAAATCCATACCAATGACACCACTTTTATCAGCATTTTGCTTTGCAATTGCTATTACCATATTTCCTGTAGCCTTTGATTTATAGGGAGACGAAACAATAATCTCTCCATTAGCTTTTACTGCATCCTTATACCAACTACTTTCTAACGGATTAAATCCGTCTGGTATTTTTCCAACAGGTGCATGAATAAATTGATTATTACTGGATGTAGTATAAATTGTTTCTATCTCTGGATGTAACTGTATATATTGATCAAATTTACTTTGCACATTTTGCAATTGGTCAGCATTATAATCACCTTGTGTAAGTATCTTTGCAAAATGAGTTACATCTACATGTTTATTTTCTAACTCATCGTCAACTATCTTATTTAAAATACTTACATTATCTTTCGCAGTTTGTAGAATTGTTTCATTAAGATCCGTTTTTGCTTTATCATAAGATGATACTCCTACGATAAGACTAGGTATAATTAATATTGCAATAAATGCCATAGACAACTTCGTTTTAAGCTTCATTTGTTCCAATCTTTCTTTTATTTTAAACACTATCAAATTCTTCCTTTCATTCTTACAACTTATATTGTTTATTTAATCGTTTGCTCCTTTATTTTTTCTACATTCATTTATGGTATCATTCGAAATGAAATTACCGTTATATCCTTTTACATATATCTCCTTATATAACAATTTAGTTTTTACAAGCAGAATTTTATCTATCCACCTTTCGAATATGTAATTTTTTTATAGTAATCAATGTTAAACCTACAAATTATTCTACATTAACTGTAGAAACATAGACTTCATTTAAAAGATGATTTTTAGTTTTGATTGAATCAAAAGTTTAATTTAGATCGATTCACATTAGATGAAATCCTTACCATACTAAATTCCATTTAACTTAACTAAGTGAATTTATCGTTTTCCGACAAAAGACTCCTTCCTCAAAAATGTGAAGGTGTAAAACACCAATTTTAGGTGGGAAATGAATGTCGGTTGGCATAAGCCAACATGTTTGCTACTATATACATGTACAGATTGCTCTTTGAAAACTGAAGATATGAGGTTGGTTGCAGAAAAACGTTGCAACTGTAAAATCTTCAACGTTCTTTCGCCCCACGTTTGCTGAAGTTGCGAAAACCAAGCTAAAGTAGGAAACGTGGTGAGTCAACGTACAAGATGCTTATGTTTTCACCGTAGGGACTACGGGCGGCGCCTGCTAAGATAACTGTTGGATACATCGGTGTTCGCAGGAATCTCCCACTTCAAACAGTCCGTAAGGACATTAAGTGGTGAGTAGTTCAATCTTTGAATAACTATACTTAACAGCCTTATCCTTTTAACCACTCTGGCCACTTCGCTTTATTCATTTATCTATTTACTACAGCAACTTTTGTATTATTGGAAACTAAACCATAAATTCTAAATAGAAGAATAAAATAAATTGGAGAACTTCATTGTAACACGTATACATAAGTTTTAAATATTAAAATGAAAAAATATTTTTTATTATCTTATCTTCATGAATTACTTATAATAGATTGCGAACTTTTTTGGACTAGCGGCAATATCCGGTTATTACAAAGATTAGAATGAATAACAGCACTAATCAGTATATATTTTGTGGAAGGAGTTGTTTTGAACTACCCCACTGCTGTAAAGCAACAATAAAGTTATTTCGTCTTGCCGCCAAAAATACAATAGACATCTGTCTATGTAAATGACAGATGTCTATTAAAGTCGTTTAAAAATCTAGTTGTTTCATAGAAAATGGATTTTTTAGCGAATAATAAAGTTGCTTCATTTGAGATCCAAATAATGAAAATGAACCCTCATAATAAACATAACAAATAGAGTATTTGCATTTATACTCCATAAAACTCAAATGTATTTTTTTCTAGACATATTGCTTTATCGGAACTTTTAATAATAATATCAAAATGTTGACTGTATGGATGCATAAAAACCTTATATTGAATTCGACGTTCTGCATGAGATTGCCTTAAATAATTGATATCGGCTCCCCTTTCAGCAATATCTCGGCTAGACCTTCTCATTAATTCCGTTTCATCATCTGTATAGAAGTAAATTTTTAAATCAAATAGATCGGGATTAATAAATGCGACACACATTCCTTCTACAATCGTCACTTTGTTTTTTGAAGAAATTAACTCGCTTTTCATATAATGCGTATCTATCGTATAAAAATCTAAACCAGCCCTTACCATCTGAACATCTCTTTCTAAAGCAGACAGATGATGCGCTGATGGATGACAAGCCGTCATTTTATAATGATGATTTTCGTTTTGATATGTATAGTGAATAATTGCATGCTTTCGTATATCTGAACTAACAATGTATGGATCTGTATTAATATAATTCACTTCATTTTGATCTAGTAGGTCTACAAGCATATTAGCAAACGTTGTTTTTCCAGCAGCTCCATGCCCTGAAACACCAATAACAACCTGTTCATTAGTCCTACTAACCCAATTTATTATTTCTTGCAATAACTTATCCATCCTTCTCCCCCTTTTACTGATATACTTGTTTTGATTAGTTTAATATTAAGATATCCCCTCATCTTATTATACATGAAATAAAAAATAGCATAATTATCCATCATAGCATCTCTATTTTTAAACAACTGAATCAATTTCATAATGCGCACTTTTAAAAAATCATAAAGAAACAGAATTTCGATGATTCCTTAAAAAAACGAATGAAATAGCTAATTATGCTACAGAAAGTTGTAGTTGGGAAAGCCGATCAACTGCCAGTTTGCAGGCGTTTTACGCAAGATGAACCAAATCAAAATGGACTTTAGCTTTCTTCCCTGTACAATGGTAAATCTGATTCATTAGAAAATAACCTTTTAGATAGGTGTTTACGCGCTCAACGGCACTTCGTTCCTTATAGATTTCAGTCCATTTCATCGGGCCTCTTGCCTGTACCGTATAACGTCTCAGGTCATCTGTAACTTTCTTTTTATAAACCTTTTGACAAAGGCTGTCGCGGGCTAATGGACCTTCTTTACATTCGATTGGCCGTGTATATTTTAATGTTTCATATTTTGCATCATAGCTGTCGTAACAATAACTATGCTCTCGCACACATGTTGGTGCGAAGTACTTATCAAAGCCTATTGGTTCAGGCTCATTTTTCTTGTTGTATGCTATGACAGACTGGGCTCCTATACAATGAACTTGTTCATAAATAGGGTAGTAGTCATAACCGGCTTCCATTGTCGTCCTCTTGATTTCTAAAGAAGGTAAACGGGTGTGGACCGCCCACATTTTAATGATTTTATAGACCAAGCGATTTAAATAATGCGCTCTGAAACACTACTCTTCTTCTAAAATAGCGTAATAATATTCATCCCACCATTCATTTCCATGGGGGATACACTTCCTGAAATAGCCTTCTCTTCTCATTCCAATTCTCTCCATCAATCGATATGATGGGGTATTTTGTGGCTGACATGTCGCTATAATTCTATGTAATTTCATTTCCTTAAACCCATATTTCAATGTAGCTTGTGCTGCTTCAGAAGCATATCCTTTATCGAAATATTTAGGATTGAATACCCACCCAATCTCATAAGTATGCTCACCAAAATATTTATGAAAAACAATATGACCAATCAGAATATTTTCATCTATCAGTATCACAGGAAAGTTCTCAGCATTTTCACCCATATTTTTATTTACAAAGTTTCTTGTATCTTCTTCAGTAAAAACCCCTTCGGGTATGTATTTCATTACATTGCTATCTGATGTATACTCATGGACAGCTTGCCAATCTTTGAACTCAAAATTTCGTATTAATAATCTTTCCGCTTTTATAAACATTTACTTTTCTCCTCTCAAAAAATTGTTTCTTTACTTCAAATCTACATTCAACCCTTAAACTAAAAAGAGCCTGTAGGAATCTCTACAAGTTCTTTTTAATTTAATGTATTCCCCGAAAGGATTCTCCTTCCTCAAGCGTGTGAAGGGCGTAGACCAACGGTAGGTGGCAGATGAATTTCGGTTTGGCGTAGCCAAAAGGTTTTGCATTTTATGTTGCCTTTGATATAATCAGTCTTATAAATGATAAAGGTTGGTATATTAATGAAATTAGATAGTAATAACCATTCAGTATTCTCGTTGTACTATCACCTTGTATTGGTCGTGAAATACAGAAGAAATGTATTTGATGATGATATGTCAGACTATGCAAAAGATATGTTTGTTCGACTATCTGAAAGCTATAACATCACATTAGTTGAATGGAATCACGATGTAGATCATGTTCATATTTTGTTCAAAGCACACCCTAATACAGAAATGACAAAATTCATCAATGCTTATAAAAGTGCAAGCTCTCGACTAATCAAGAGAGACTTTCCACAAGTGAGAAAGAAACTTTGGAAAGAGATGTTTTGGTCAAGAAGTTTTTGCTTACTAACTACTGGTGCTTCATCAATAGACGTAGTAAAAAAATATATTGAAAATCAAGGTGAAAAGTGAGGTGAAATGATATGACAAAGCAGAATAAAGCATATAAATTCCGTTTGTATCCAACAGAAGATCAAGCACATCTTATGCGTAAAACCTTCGGTTCTGTACGTTTCGTGTATAACAGAATGTTAGCCGAAAGGAAAGAAGTGTATGAAAAATACAAAGATGATAAGAAACAACTAAAGAAACAACAGCTTCCCACTCCTGCGAAATACAAAGCAGAATTTGAGTGGTTAAAAGAAGTTGATTCATTAGCGTTGGCAAATGCTCAACTAAACTTACAAACTGCCTATAAGAATTTCTTTAGGGGTCAAAATGACTTCCCAACATTCAAAAGTAAAAAAGACAGAAAGTCTTATACAACGAATGTAGTGAACGGAAATATTATATTGCTTAACGGTCATATCAAATTGCCAAAACTGAAAATGGTACGTATCAAACAGCATAGAGAAATACCACAAGACCATATAATCAAGTCATGTACGATTTCTATGACACCTACTGGTAAATACTATGTGTCTATCTTGACTGCATACGAAAAAGAGATTGTACAAAAAGAAGTAGAAACAGTTGTTGGATTAGACTTTGCGATGGATCAATTATACGTCAGTTCTGAGGATGAGAGAGCCAATTATCCTAAGTTCTATCGTGAAATGTTAGACCGATTAGCAAAGGCACAACGAGTATTATCAAGAAGAATAAAAGGTTCTATTCGTTGGAATAAACAACGTATCCGTGTAGCTAAGTTACATGAAAAAGTAGCGAACCAACGTAAGAACTTCCTTCATCATAAGTCTAAAGAGTTAGCTACACATTTTGATGTTGTAGCTATTGAAGATCTAAATATGAAAGGAATGTCGCAAGCACTTCATTTTGGAAAAAGTGTCACTGACAATGGTTGGGGTATGTTCACTTCTTTTTTAGCTTATAAACTACACGAACAAGGCAAACAACTTGTGAAAATAGACAAATGGTTTCCTTCCACAAAAACATGTAGCAGTTGTGGAAATGTGAAAAATATGTCATTGTCTGAGCGAGTCTATTCTTGTATATGTGGTGTAAATCTCGATAGAGATTATAACGCAGCTATCAATATCAAAAATGAAGCAATATGCCTATTAGCGTTAGCATAGATAGCAATAAAATATCCCTTGGAACGAGGGAGTTAGCTCGGTTGTCTTAGGACGAATTCGTTAGCTATCAAAAGTAACGACTAACCGAGAAGCCCCCACTTCAAACAGTCCATTAGGACGTTAAGTGGCGGGTAGTTCACGATGAATATATGTGACAAACAAACTATCTTACAGATTCATCATTAAAACTACAGGAATAGTACTTTAACAAATATATCATATAACAAATATTAACATCCGTACTTTTTTGAAAATTATGTTAATCAGGAAAGAAAATAGCTTTTTTCTTAACTGTTCTTAATTTCGCTTACTACTACCTTCTTTTTACTTAAATAAAAACAAAAAAACATATTGAGAAACAAATAATTAGATTGAATATTCTAACCATTGAACATAAAATGAGTATGAGTCTAATAGCAACTAATTTCTAACCCTTGTATGAAAAAGAGGTCGAGTATCATGACCTCTTTTCCATACGTAATTTCAGCCTGTTCATACAGGCTCTTTTTATTTGATAGAAAAGAAAAATGTTTGCTATACTATATGCACACAAATATATGCAAAATCACCAATAAAACAAGGGCAGCCTGGCATAGCTGCCCTTGTTTTATATTTATTCTCGTAACCTACTATTTAGTTTAAGTTAATTATAAACCTAGCACACTAACAATCTGGCATGCTTTGGAATTTACAATATAATAGTACATCTCTAACCCTCTTCTTTCCGAGCGTAGAATCTTGCCACGCATCTTAGATAAATGCTGAGATACGGTTGATTGAGGCACTTCTAATAGCTCTGTTAACTGTGTTACATTACATACTTTGCGATTTTCTAGTTCTTTCACGATTTGTAATCTAACTGGATGAGCCATAATCTTTAATAATTCTACATCCGCTTCTGGAATTTTGCACATTTCATTACTTACTTGTATTGTTGTCATTTTTTATTTCTCCTTTTTCATTTCTTTTCTGTTTTTATTATCATTTTATTAGTATTTTTAGTTTGTCTAAGTATATATTTCACAATCACTTTGTTGCTCAATCTTTTGTCTCTCTATCAGGTTTAATATATAGAAGGATTATTATGGCTAAAAATCCAACAAAAGATAGCATAGGAATCGAGATGAAGCCAAACAAATTTAAGTAATCTTCTGTACAAGAAACTCCTACTGAACACATCTTCAATTCACTTGTAGGAAAAGCCTGAATCGTGATTTGATAAACGGCTATTAATAGGCCAATACATACAAATGGAAATGCATATGTACTTACGTATGGAAATGCATATGTACTTACGTATGGATCTTTTCTAAACATACCTATACCTAATATTAATACTAGTGGATACATGGCCATCCTTTGATACCAACATAAATCACATGGAGGCAGCTTCATCCATTCACTAAAAACCAAACTTATGACCGTTGCACTAGTAGCTATCATCCAAGCAATTACGATGTGATACTTTCGAATGATTGACATCCTATATTCCCCTCACCTGTCTTATTTAGAATGTAAAACGTTTGCAAATATATGACCAATTTATTTCTGTATTTGGAGTACCCTGTTTCAATAGACAGTATCCAAACATTGATATCATCCCAATCATAACCCTACTCTTTCAATTCTAAAGGAAAAGGATTCTCAAAATCATCACGCATTACATACATGACTTCTAATGCTTTTTCTAGCGGACCAAATCTATATACAATATGTGTATGTACTCTTTTGTTTTTCTTTTTTGCTACCGCTAAATATACATACCGTCTTTCTTTCGCTAAAACAAACTTCAAAAACCCAGGTACTTGACTCATCTTTCGCACCCCTTTTTAATTTTCCTTACCCTTATTAAAAAGAAAAGGGTAAGGAAAACTATTAAGTCTTACTTTACTAATTTAATAAATGTCCCGTTTTTTTAATTTGAAAATACAAGAAGACACTCATCATTACAATATTTATTACACCAGCTGCAGCACCAATTTTGGAGATAACATACACACATTCATTACTACTAAAAGGTAATAAACTCGCGAAAATAAATAAAGTTGAAATGATAAAGGATAAGAGCATATTTCTTTTGTTTTCATTCATTCAAAAAACCTCCATTTTGTACGAATATTTATATTGCAATGGATTATTGTGCTAAGCCGCATTATTACGGTTATAATGATTTTCCTCTTCATCCACAACCCCCTTTATGCTCCACAAACCAATTTTTGATGCCTTTGCTTTTGTTTCGCTTTCTAGCATTTGTGGAAGCAGTAAAGTGCTAGGTTTTAAAATGTAAGCTACAATACCATATCCTGATTTAACCATCAATTCATTGATATGTATCCCTTCACAAAATACATATGCAATTTACCGCCATACTTGTCCTCTTTTGGTCCACGATCATAGACTTATGTTACGTTTTTTCCTTTTAATTGTTTCTTTAGAAATAACGACGCTTCCTTTCCCTTTAACTGTTTCTAAGCCATTTAATTTATCCTTATAAACTTCTGTAATATCAACAATACTTTTCCCTTTTACGTGCTGTTGTACTCCCTTTTGTACTGTTTGGGCAGGTTTCGAACCATTTACTTGAATCGAATTGTTGTATGCTGTCATTAAAAAAACGAATGACGTAATACAAATAACCTAAATCCAAGATTTCATAATGTCTTCTCCTCCAAATAAGCATTTCTCTCTACTTAATAAACAAATAGACTATATATTGAATTGCGCCCTCGATAATTAAAACAAATACAACTCTGAATCCAATTTGGATAATTATTAAAAACAGGTTTAAATGAGTGCTTTTCACATTCTGGGCATTTCAATACCATTCCTCTCTCATTCTTTTTTTGCCTATATACTTTTTATAAATAGGACATTTGTCAATGTAATTTCATTAACACACGACATTTATCTCCCCTTTTGGTTCCAAAGTTTTAAAATAAATAAAAAAGGACACACCTATAGCATATGTATGCTTAGGTGTGTCCTTTTGCAAGATAGATTTAGAAGAATTTTGTTACTTTCATCATATCATATTTCTTATTAATTTTATATGCAGAATTTAAGATTTTAATATGCTATTTCTTCTTATCTAAATAGTATATTAAGAAACTTATTTGATCACCTTTTTACTTTACGTGATATTCGTTCAACTACACGGGTATACCGAGTATATTCTTGTAAATAATAAGGTTGTTAAACGTTAAATCGAGGAGGTGTGGTATGCAAGGTCATAAAAAAGCTATAAAAAGCACCGATTCTGTTATGAAACCAGATTTTGCTGAAACTGATGCACAAAAAGTAAAACAAGAAATTCAGAATGATGTAAGAGCGGGACAAGGAGCAATGACTTCCCGAGAAGCAGGGGCAATGCGAGATTAAGAAAAACACTCCTTATTGGTTTTTTCTTATCTTGAAATTTAACCAGTAAGGAGTTATTCCAGAACTATTTTAGCTTTTTACATTTATCATTTAAAAACATACTGCATTTATTTTGTAGAACATAGGTTAATTTCACATCAAATTTTTCACGATTAAATCTCTTTTTTCAAACTAAAATTATTTTCTTTCAGATAATTTATTGCATCTTTGTTCACCGCTCGTAAATCTATACCTTGTTTTTCCGCTGCAAATGAACAACCACAATAACATTGACGGAAAACATCATATTCATTACACATTTCAATTGAGCGTTGATATCCATTACTTTTTTTAAAATCACTTGGTAAATAACGTGAATCATAATTTTGTTGCACACCAATTCCAAGTTCATTTATTAATTGACTATTTTTATTTTTAGAAAGAGTAATTGCACTGCCGAAGTAATCAAATTCTCTTTCCTGTGCTACCTCAGCTGAACGATCCAATCTCATATCAAAACAAGCTGAACAACGAAGCCCACCTTCTGGCTCTTCTGACAAACCTTCTTCTTTTACCATTTTAAAACTAAACCTCCTATTTATTTTATCATTTGAATCCATAAATAAAAATATAGTTATATGCATCTATTTACAAGCCTTAAAACAGTTCTATTGAACTGTTAATGATGGCCTAATAATGTACGTAGTCTATTACCTTTATTTCTACAATGTATCTTTAATCATTCTTTTTCATCACAAAATCTTTTGGGTTACCTTTTAACTGGTAATACTTCACGTTAAGACGAATAACTACTACGATGATTACCAAAAATCCTATCATATATAACATTTTTCCTTTCTCCGTTTCTTATTGTTTAGCAAACCTATTCTGTAAATACTTCACATGTTTCTTCTCAATATCCTTATCCATAATGTTTGCTTGTAATATACTTTGATAGATATGTTGGACTTCATCGATTGTTTGTTGCGGTTCAATATATGATTCAATACATTTTTTTAGTTCGTTATAATATAGGACATGTTTATCTTTAGAATGAACATTTACCCTTTTTAGACTGCATTTTGGATGAAATGCGACAATAGAGATGCATGGCAGCTGTTGTTCCATCACCCATTCCATTGCCTTTATATGTTTATAATTTTGTCGAAATGGGTTTTGAAAAGAGGATTTCTTTCTAAAAATACCCTGTGTCCACCTGGCTGATTTCTCACTTCCAAAAATCCAGCCCTCGTAGTTCTTTGTCTCTATAACAAATACACCTGTTTCCGCAATAACAATATGGTCAATTTGCGTTGTATCACCATACTCCGTATGAACCATCACATCATGTAACACATAATAACTTGTGGGATCCAATTTGCCGAATATACGTTTCACTAGTTTTTCCCCGGCTTTCCCTTTCCATTTCGGTACATGTTTTTTTAAAACGATGTTCAAAGGAATCAGAAATACAATGAGAATCAATTCGAATATCAATACTTTCATAATAGAAGCCTCCTTTTCAAACTCTTGCATTTCTGCGCATCAAACGATATACATACGTTTCTAATCCTAAAATAAAATATGAGATACATAAGCCTTTTATCACCATTTCCACGAATCCCAACGCTAAAGATACAAGGAGTCCACCCCGAAACTGAAAGGGTCTAGTTACCCTTCTATTTACTGGCTTTTCAATGACACCAAAGTTAGCCCATGTAGGTAGACGTTTTTCTACATTCTTTATTGTGCCCATTAATCCGTATTTTAGGGACAGAATGAAACAGCCGATTAATAAATACGCGATGGAAGAAAAATAGACAGATAGGCCCATAACAATAATTGTGAGCAGCCAACCGATTAAAATGGAATTTCGTAAAACAAAATACTCTCGATTTCTTTTCAAAACAAACAGTCCTTTCAACATAAATCAGGTTATTTTCAATTGAGAAATATTTAAATTATAAGCATGACATGATACACCTCTATTAATTTACGGACCAGCCTAAAGAGAATTGTAATAGATATGTTAAAGCTTATAGTAGATAATACGGTAACAGAACGAGAAACAGATTCAGCCTTTTCAAAACTTTTCACCTGCAAAAATACAACTGTATTTCTAAGTGGCATATTATCTCCTATATCACTGGAAATACTTGAAAAATATGAAAGAAGAAACCAAATAGCTAGAAAAAGGTACTGAATGTAGATTCAGCACCTTTTTAATCTTTATATATAGTTTTTTACATATTAGCAAATAGCCATGGAGCGAGTACGGCTAACATACACAGCAAACAAGATCCTGTTATGACACGGTTAGACCAACGATAATACTCAGGCTGTTTCGTACTTTCATGAATCTTTCTTAAACGAATACCTGCAATTAACATAAACGGTGTGAAAATAAGTGCAGTTGCTTTAAACAGGTCTAAAAAATCCGTAAAGATGTTCATAAACGAAAATACATCCGAACTGAACAAGAAGTACACACTTAGTCTCAGGGACATCATACTAATAAATGAGAAAATCATACTTCCAGTTGCCCACTTCATCCATTGACCATTCTTTGTAATTAGCGCCATAACCATGACAATAATGCCTAATACGAATGAAATAGAAAAGATATTTACTCCTACCTTAAAAGCCGGAGCATACAGACCTTCAATCTTTTGTATGATTGATGAGCCAAAAGAATCATCTTTTTCTTTTGTTTTCGTTCGATTGTTTAATCCCTCTTTAAAGGATGACGAAACATCGTTCCCATTCAATTCATTAAAATCTACTTTTACAGAGGCCTGAACTTCTTGTAAGGGAACAAATAGTAACACCATCAAAACAAGCGTACATAAGACTCCTATCATCCTTTTTTCTTGTTTCATCACACATCACCCGCTAATTTTGGTTTAACGCTCTTTAATTTGATTTGATTTCCTTCTGCAACATAATAGAGATCTGCTGCATAATAGATATTTGCTTTTGTATATGCCCCCATAATTGCATTCGCGATTTCTTCCTTCTCTACTGCCATATGTGTTTCATTTTCATTGTAAAATCCAATTTCAATTCGATTAATATTATTATTTAATACTGTAAGATGTAACTCTTTTAAGCTATCTAAACGATTGCCTAATCCACACACTAACTTAAATACTTTATTTGCAATTGTTGGTGGTTTGACATAAGTCGTATGAAAATGAATAGTTTCATCATCTATTAATCCATCCTCCTCAACTGCACATGTCATAATGAACGAATGATTTTGTTTTTCTATTTCTTGCTGACTCAACTTGCGATCAATGACGTATTTCAAGCTTATTGTTAGATTTTCTATATATTCATCCAGTTCGGTATTTGAAATTTTAACCTCTGAGAATTCCGGAAAAATCATATACGCGTGTATATTAGAACTACTTTTACTT
This sequence comes from Bacillus thuringiensis, assembly GCF_022095615.2. Taxonomy (NCBI): domain Bacteria; kingdom Bacillati; phylum Bacillota; class Bacilli; order Caryophanales; family Bacillaceae; genus Bacillus; species Bacillus thuringiensis. Next base: position 90,871 of record NZ_CP155560.1, on the reverse strand, counting down.
ACACGTAATAACTGAACTTCTTTCTTTTCATAGCGCACCGCTTGTTCTAATTTTTCTACTACGTTGTTGCTTATATGATCGATTGCCATATATTATCACTCCTATTTACTTTAATAAAATTTTTTTCATACAATACTCATGATTTGGTACTATCTATTTAAAGCATTGTAAAATTACGAAGAGTTCTCAATTCTCCTGTTCTAAGACTGTTAATCACCTGAATCTCAAAACATTTTAATATTACAATGACGTACAATTTTTCATTATAGTTGAATATTCTTGTATGGTGAATCATTCTATCCCACTCATTTGTACAAAAATAAAAAAATTTCATCCTTGTACAAATGAGTGAGCAAATGCTGTTTTCATGCTATCTAAGAAAAAATAACTAGGAGATACATTCATATATTTCCTAGTTATCTACTACTCCATCTAACTAATGTATAGGGATACGATGAATCAATTTATAATTCTATATACAACAGTTGATTTTCTGGTAATATTTCTCCCTCTGTATAAATCCAATAGCGCTTGTTATCAGACATTTTCATGACACGTGTCAGTCTTGTTCTCGTCCTATTACGTTTGCAGTCTACTTCACAAAAACTATACCTTCTACATTGAATACTCCTTGTTGAACTGGAAAAATGCGTTCTATGTGTTCTATATCTAATGGAATTGAAACATGTTCTAGTTCTGGATAAAATACTCATATTATAGTAATCCCTCTGGTATATCCTCATCACCTGGAAATGGAATATCATAAACCACTTCTTCTATATCTTCATGTTTTAACTTGTTACCCTCTTCTTTATCCAGATTCTTATGAACCGATGTAGCAACTAGATTATATACACTTTCTACATCCTTTTCTAAGTAGATTTCTTTTGTTGGAGCAGTAATACGTTCTTGTTCCCTTCCGACAGGTCTATTTTCTCTTGGGCACCAATAAATGGGTCGTTCCACCGGTTTATTTTCCCTTTCTTTTTTCTTGGCTGCTTCTATTAGAAATTTTTCCTTTGAATTACAAACTACCAAAAACATATAACAAAATAGACCGATAAAAATTTTTGTAAACATGATATTCCCCCTCTCGACTATGCAAATATATCGAATTCAAATTACCCATTACTTTGCTTTTTCGTTTCCCTTTCTTTTGAGAAATATCTACTTCAAGAATCAAATTATCCCAGAATGTAAACTCTTGTTTTTGTACTAGCATAAGCTTATCCGTATTCAATGTTTCCCTTTTGTTAGTGAGGTGAATAAAATATCGCCACTAAATCACTTCTTATACGCATAATAATTGCCTCCAAGTCCTTTTTTGCAATAAAAAAAAGAAGATCCAAATATATACATCACTTAGTTCTTCCTTTTCTCCTCTATAAACTACCTCGACGTTATTAAAATGGCAGTTTTTCATCTGTAATTTCCGATAGCTCATTCATACCAACATATCTATCATCCGGCCCTTTGGATTACTGTCTTGTTTCCTGCTCTTTTGAATCATTTAATACTGTCCAAATATTATCTTTTTTCATTCTCATATCTCCTCTTTCTTATAATTTGTTAAAATTTATAACCCAGCCTGCAAACTTGAAAACAATACAAAAAAGGCTTCTTCAAGTCGATTAATAATGTGCATAGCAAAATAAGCTATATATACACTAATCGGCTCAAAGAAGCCCTTTCACAATTGAAACAAGACGTAACTTGCTTCTACAACTCAACCACAACACAAGAAGATGTGGGAATAAACGGAATTAAATAAACTAACAATATAACCATATATTACACAATTATGATAATAGAATCAATATATTTTCTAAGTTTCAACGTATTCCCCGAAAGAATTCTCCTTCCTCAAACGTGCGAAGGACATCTAAGGAGTGGCACACCCCGAAGTAACGCTCAGGGAATCGAAAGCTTACTTTCCGTCGCGGAACTGAGAAGCTTCCACTTCAGACTTTGCTAAGTGGCGGGTAGTCCACTCCTGGGAATATGAATACTAAATTTACTCTCAAAAACAGAAATCTAACTGCATATCTTTTGAAAATAAACATAAGAAAAACGTTCTATACCAAATGGATAGAACGTCTTCTCACTTTACTTCATAATATATCTTTGGGGACTTATTTATTTTGTGGCGTATTTAAAAAATTGATAAATTCATCTTCATTTATAGGTTTACTGTAGTAATAACCTTGAATTAGATAACATGAATTACTTTGTAACACTATTAATTGTTCCTTCGTTTCTACCCCTTCTGCTATTACTTTCATATTTAAAGTATGGGCTAGCGAAATAATCGTTTGTATAATTTCATCTCCATCATTTGAAGTTCCAATCCTATTCACAAATTCTCTTGGAATTTTCAAAGTATCGATTGGATACAAAGGTAGATACGCTAATGAAGAATATCCTGTACCAAAATCATCAATTGATAAATGTACACCATATGATTTTAATGCTTTTAACTTCGATAAAGTTTCTTTTTCATCTACCATGGCAATTCGCTCTGTTAATTCCAAATCAATTAAGTTAGCTGGTACTCCTATTTCTTCTATGGTAGAAATAATCGTTTGAACAAAATCTTTCTGTTCAAACTCTATAGCTGATAAGTTTATCCCCATCTTTAAATTTGAATAGCCCGCAGAATGCCATTCTTTTAGTTGCCGACACGCTTCCTGTAACGTCCATTTCCCAATTGAAATAATCTGCGACGTTTCTTCCGCGATAGGTATAAACTCAAAAGGTGAAATTAACCCGAACTCTGGATGTTGCCAGCGTATTAAAGCCTCTGCACCAATAACCTTTCCTGCCTTACTATCAACTTGTGGTTGATACAATAAAAACAATTCATTATTTTCTATTGCATTTGGTAAATCCTGTTCTAATTGTAAGCGTCTTGTTATTTTTTGAGATAATGTTTCATCGTACATACAAACAGCATTGTTACCTTTTTCCTTCGCGCTATACATGGCGATATCAGCATGTTGTAAAAGTGTTGTGGCATTGGTTCCTCCAAATGGATACAACGCTATTCCTATACTAAGAGATAAATAAAAGCTGTGTTGATTTATTACAAATGGTTCTTCAGTTATACGAAATAGTATTTCGCACAAATCTAAAAGCTGTTGCTCTGTTTTATTATGGACAATGATTGCAAACTCATCTCCCCCTATTCTTGCTAAAGGAATAGTTGGTGACAGACATGTCCTAAAACGTTTGGCAACTTCTTTTAAAACCCTGTCACCAATTGCATGACCTAGTGTATCATTAATGGTCTTAAAGCGGTTTAAATCAATATATAGGAGTCCAAACTTATCCTGTGTTATTTGTACACGCTCAATGGATCTGTCTAATTCTTGTTGGAAGAATATTCGATTTCCAATCTCCGTCACCGTATCATGAAATGCTAGATAGTTTATCTCATCCTGTTGTTGCTTCATCCTCGTTATGTCTTTTACCATTACATAACTCCCAAAAGTTTGTCCTTCTATCATAATAGGAACAATAGTGACATACCAAAAATGTATATCCTTCTCATTATTATTTTTCACACGTAACTGTAACGAAGACGAACTACATCGTTTTCCCATCTTTAGAGCTGCTTCCAATTCAGGTTTATCTTCATCTAAAAAAATAGAGAAACACTCTTTTCCTATTAATGCAGTACTGTCCTTCCCTAATAATATACTTCCAGACTGGTTTATATTTAAAACGGTACCATTGGAATCAATAGTTAATATAGGGTCTGGATGATACTCATATAAGGACTTAAACCTCTCTTGATTTTTCACCAAATCATTAGATTTTTTTATTAAATCTTCCGTTCTTTGAGATACTTTTTTCTCTAATTGATTATTAAACACTTTTAACGTTTCGGTTAAATCTTTGTTTTGCATGCGTACAATTATATGACGAATCAATACAAATACAAATGCAATACAATTTCCCGTAATCAGTGTAGATGAAGAAGTTTGCTCTTTCAAAGTAAAACCAATTAATATTGCAACTGCAAGATATGGGAATATGACAAGAAGTTTCTTTCCAAATGTCGGATTAATAATAAAATAATTTCTTTTAGAAGATACACTCCTTGGGAAAGTCGCAGCGATGGCAATACATAATAGAAAAACTCTATACAAGCACCTTAATAATATAAGTGAACGTTGTGATAAATCATCTTGTAAATAGAAATATAAGTAATCCGTAATGGACAATCCAGTTAATACTAAGATAAAAATAAATAATTTGCTTTTCGCATTAAAAATTGCTGGTCGAAAGATCAGGCTAACTCCTAGTAAAAGAAGCAATAAATCTATAATTGGGAAAATAAATGAAAGAAAAACATCTCCAATTGATAAGAATAAGATATTTGCAGAAGGTTTATTAAATAGGTACCACTCTAAGGTGAAAATAGCAGTAACAACAATACATAAATCACAAATTAAATACGCTTTTTCCCACTTGTTACATTCCATCATGATTTTATAAAAGAACGCAAAGAGAAAGAAGAATAAGAAAAACAACAAAAACACATCAGAGATATTAAAATTTTGAATTGGTAATTCTACATTAAGTACTTGAAAAGCTGATATAAAATTCCCTATCAAGAAACACCCTATTGCAATAGTAATACAAACCCAAAAGACTCCTAGTTTAATTTTTCTTGATGCTATCGAGTAAAGTAATGAGATAAATACAGTAATTTCAACAACTAAGGATGATAGTCGTATATTAAAATCTGATACAAAATACTCATTCGGAAAAACAAATAAAAATATAAAGCAAAAGCTTAAATAAGCTACTAAAGCCAATATCAATACATAAAATTGCACATGTAAATGTTTACGCAATGGAATCACCTTCTTGATTTTTTCTAGACTTTTTTAAAAATGACTTGATACGGCACAACTCGTATTCATTAAGCTAAGTGTTACCTATCATTCCTTATTATTACCTTTTTAAAAGTTTTCTTTCTACATACTACAGTCTTATTTGCTTCCCGCAGATATTCTCCATTTTTCAACTAAGGATTCCCAAAAGAATAAGATGTAAAATGTGTTTTTTAAGTATTCGCTCATCGTTAATTTGAATGATACAAATTAACTATTCTTTGAATATGAGATAGAATCTAAGCTTCAATTGCAACATAGTTAGTCTCTTATTGTCACACTTAGAAAGAAGGAAAATATACTATCATTAACTTAGAAATTCGAATGAAATTACCAAACCTGTTGTAACCATTATAGTTACAATCTGGGGTGATGTCAATTTCAAATAGCTCACCTTTTAATGGACAAAAGACGCGATATTTTGAACAAAATACGATGTTTATAAAAAAGATGTATTGTTAAATCTAATTAGCCAAATAATTATAAATGATCTAACATTAAGTGAAGATGATATTGCATCTCCACAAAAAGAATGTTACCCTAAAAATAGAAATATGAAAGGAATGATGGATGAATAATGATTAACTAATTTATATTTTAATTTGAATTTTATAACTTCAAACTACAAAATATAGGGTTAGTCTATCCATTTTTATAATTCATTTCATACTTTATTTGTCATGATTCAAATGATTAATAAGTACTTATTAAGTATAAGAGACAGACTAATCCTTCCGATTAATAATTGGGGGATTTTTTTATTCCCTTTTATGTAAGTTGAAATTTATTAATCGCTAAATTTACCTAACAAATAAAGGAGCGGGAAAAATGGCTAATTCAGACACTATTGTTACACATGTAATGCTCTATATAAGTCGTTAATATCCATCAAACTTATATAGAGCAATTAAAAAATGGATGGATGTTCCGACTTTATATGAAACGTTTCGATATATAAAGGAGGAATTATTATGTCAATGATAAAAGTTCAAGACTTAACTTTTTCATACCCAGGTAGCTTTGATAATATTTTTGAAGATGTAAACTTTCAAATAGATACGGATTGGAAACTAGGATTTATCGGTAGAAACGGACGAGGTAAAACGACATTCCTTAATTTATTATTAGGGAATTATGAGTATAGTGGAAAAATCCTTGCTTCGGTAGAATTCAATTACTTCCCCTACCCTGTTGCAGATAAGAACAAATTTACTCATGAAATCCTTGAAGAAATTTGCCCCCAAGCAGAAGATTGGGAATTTCTACGTGAAATATCCTATTTAAATGTTGATGCCGAGGTCATGTACAGACCGTTTAAAACTTTATCAAATGGAGAACAAACAAAGGTGTTGCTTGCTGCACTGTTTTTAAATGAAGGTCAATTTCTATTAATTGATGAACCAACAAACCACCTAGACACTGATGCACGAAAAATAGTCTCTGATTATCTAAAGAAGAAAAAAGGGTTTATTTTAATTTCACATGACAGAATCTTTTTAGATGGATGCGTTGACCATATCTTATCTATAAATAGGGCAAATATTGAAGTTCAAAGCGGAAACTATTCTTCTTGGAAATTAAACTTTGATAGACAGCAAGAGCACGAACAGGCTACAAATGATCGTCTACAAAAAGACATAGGAAGATTAAAACAGTCTTCCAAACGTTCAGCAAGTTGGTCTCATGATGTAGAAGCTTCAAAAAATGGAACAAGGAATTCAGGTTCTAAGTTGGATAAGGGATTTGTAGGACATAAAGCAGCCAAAATGATGAAAAAAGCAAAAAACCTCGAATCAAGGCAACAAAAAGCTATTGAAGAAAAGTCAAAATTGCTAAAAAATGTAGAGAAAACTGAGTCATTAAAATTAGAAGCATTGAAGTTTAAGTCAAATGAATTGGTTATTTTGGCTGACGTGTCTGTTAAGTACGATGACCAAGTTGTGAATGAGCCGATTAGCTTCATAGTTGAACAAGGTGACCGAATTGTACTTGATGGCAAGAATGGGAGCGGGAAAAGTAGTATCCTAAAACTAATTCTAGGGCAATCGATACAGTATACAGGCTTAGTTACTTTAGGTACAGGACTCACCATTTCCTATGTCCAACAAGATACCTCTCATTTGAAGGGATCACTATCAGACTATATTGAAGAGCAAAAAATTGATGAGACGTTATTTAAATCCATCTTACGAAAGATGGACTTTGACCGAATTCAATTTGAAAAAGATATATCTCATTATTCTGGTGGACAAAAGAAAAAACTGCTTATCGCTAAAAGTTTATGTGAAAAAGCTCATTTATATATTTGGGACGAACCGTTAAACTTTATAGATATTTACTCACGTATGCAAATTGAAGAGCTGATTCAACAATTTAATCCTACAATGGTTATTGTTGAGCATGATAAGGCATTTCAACAAACAGTTGCAACTAAAACAATATCTATGTGACTTCACTCGAATCATTAATAAATCAAGCCATTAGTTTATAAAGTATTTGAATGCAATGTCGAAAAAGCCTAATTTCTCTACAATACATTGAGAAATTAGGCTTTTTAATAGGAAAAGTAGGATCCATAAACAATGAATATTTTACAGAATTTACATACTAGGCTTATCTGTTAAAGCAGAAATAATCCTGTTCACTAAGTCTTCTGGCATCCATTCATGATTTGTATCATTCGTTTCATTTGGTCCTAAAGAATCAATGAACTTTTTAAACTTTGGAAACAAAACAATAGAAGTGATCCAATGTATCGTATGATTTATGGAGAAGAAATGAAAAACTCCTTGTTTTTCACCCTCCTGTAATATTTCTTTTAACTGTTCAAAATTACCTATGAAATATGGTTTAATCTTTTCTAATCTTGCACTTTCCTTAATAATCTCCTCATATGCCAATGCTCCAATTTCAGGATTTTCTTTTATATGTGTAGTAAAGACTGTTAAATATTCTTTAAGAGCATTGATAGGATTAAATTGATTCTTCTCAAGGAAATTAGGTAACTCATTAGCAAGGCCATATTTCTTAAATACTTCATAATACAGGTTTTCTTTCCCATTAAAATAGTATGAAGCCATAGCGACATTCACTTTCGCTTCTTTTGCAATTTCTTGTATGCTCGTACCTTCGTAGCCACGTTCTCCAAATTTTTTCTTAGCAGCCTTCAAAATATTTTCCATCGTCTGCTCTCGAGACTTCCCCATTTCACACACCTCAGATAATATATATTTCACTTCAAAAATCCAATAAGGACTTTGAATAGAGTATCTTTTTAATGAAATTTAATTATATATTTAAAGTAGTAACTTAACAACTGATGAAGTCTTGATTACTTTAAACAATATCCCCCTGTTTAGCATGAATTGCTCTCAAATACTTCACGCTCTTTTCTACTTGTGTAAAAGAATAAACAAAAAAATAATAAGGACCAAAGTTTATCAATTTTTACAGATAAACTTTGGTCCTTTTATTACATTATACAGATTTAAAATAAACCTTTATACTCATATCTTGATGAAATAATTATCCATCAATTGTACCTTATTTACTGATTAGATTTGTTTAATCTCAATATAAGGTCCTTTGATGTTTAATTTGTTAATGTCATTTGAGATATTACCTACAGTTGTTTTTTCATTAAACGTGTAGACCTTTTCACCATTTACAAAGATACCCCAATTTTTATCTTCGTAACTGATACCATAACCAGCATTGCTAGATGTAGCCTTAAGCTGATTTCCATTCATTGAAAAAGATAATTTTCCTTTTCCTTTGTTAAGCTGGTTATTCACGTTGTTGATACCAATCATTTGTTCTTCAAGGGCTTTTTGGTTATCAAGAGTAACTTGGTGGTTTTTCCAGTCTAATTTATAGTTGTTTGTAAAGAACTCATTATATGTATCCTTATTATTTGTTCCCCACCATTTTGAACTTACCCATTCAATATTGTACTGATCTGAAATTCTACGATTTGTTATTTTTAAATCTGATGTAGATTCTGTTTTATCAGCAGTGATAACCGCTACTACATTAGGAGAAAAACCATATCCTGTTAAAGCCGGTACTGTGTCTTTTGAAACAAAATTATTCGTTCCTTCATTATAACTACGCGATTTCATAAATAGTTGATTACCATAGAAAGTATTGAATGAATCACGATTATAAATTCCCCACTCTGGGAAATTAAACGATTGGAATCCTACTTTCCAATTTAATTTTTTATCTGTGTGAGTCTCTAATACCGTTTTATAGTCTACCTGATCATAAGATACACTTTCTTTCCAAGCAAAGCTACCTGTAATACTTGCATCGGCATTTGGCCCTTTATCATTTACCCCAACTTTAACACTTCCACCAAGTGTATATCCTACCTCAGAAGTAACCTTTGCTGAAGTCATTGTATTAACTGGGGCAGCTTTATGGAATTGAGCGCTATCACCACTTGTTATTTCTGCTTCCGTATGATACGCCGATGGCCATTTTAAACCTGCGTTATAGTATCCCCCATTAATTGTATATTTCGCATCTATATTACTACCATCAGTGGTAACAATTGCAATTTTTTTATCTGCGTAAGGATCCTCAATAAAAGAAACCTTTATTGAATTTTTGATATTCTGCTTCATGTCATAAGTAGTTTTAAAACTATTATAGACTTTCCCACCATTTTGAAGATTTTCTACAGTTCCTTTAGAATCTGCAAATGCAGATGTTGCTTGTAAACCAAGTGATCCAGACATAATTACGGACGCTACGGCAACACTTTTAGCTATTCCCTTTGCTTTTTTCATACAGACAGCCACTCCTTCTTAAACATTTAAAAGATATAAACGTATTATTTTTAGCTCTCAATACTAGAGATAGATTTATAACGTTACAATGTAGAAATTTATTAATCTTTATGCCAATAACTATCAACACTTGATTTGCTAATTTCCATCTCTTCTTTACTGATAACTATTATCAATATCATTAAAACACAAAATAACGATTTAAACAAGAATTTTAAATACATATTTAAAATTCTTGTTTAAAAAAATACAAAAAAATTATAGAATTCTTTATTTCGAGAATTACTATATTTTCATTTGCTTATTACAACCTATATTCAGATACATTATTTCCTTTCCATTCATAATAATCTAAAATCCCCTCATAAATGGCTTCTGCTGCAATTTGTCTGCCATTTTCCGTAGATAATTTACTGTAATCAATACCATTATCTATAAACGCCAGTTCCGTCAACACAGCTGGCATGTCATTTTCTCTTATAACATGAAGGTCTCCATGTTTAACTCCTCTGTCTCGTGTTTGAAGTGCCTCTACTAAACGTGTTTGAATTTTTTCCGCTAAAACGCGACTTTCTTCCACATGAGGATTTGTTTTTTCGGATTTAGAAGACTTATAGTAATATGTTTCTGTCCCTTTTGCATTACCATTAAAAGCATTTGCATGTACGCTTATAAAGATATCACCCTGATTTTGTTTAGCAAATTTCACACGTTCCTGTAAAGAGCTTTTTTGATCATGTCCTGGTCTAGTATCAGATTGACGAGTTAGTAAAACTGTAAATGGTGTATGCTTTTCAAGCAATTTTTGTAGACGTAAAGAAGTGTCTAGTACAATCTTACTTTCAGGTAATCCCTTTGTGTCTTTTCCAGGATCTTCGCCACCATGTCCGGGATCAATAATTATGGTTTTATTTTCCAAAGGATTACTATGACTATATTGAAGCATATCTGTTTTTGCAGTTAATTGTGCAGCTTCAGCGCGTGTTATGAATCTATTTGGTTGCCAACCATTATCTGTACCAACTGAAATTTTTAAATCAATTAAAGTATTTGCGAACTTTTCACCCCAATGGCCCTTTAAATCTTCAAATTTACTTTGTCCATTGCTAGTGTTTTTATTTTGTAGTTTATATGCATTCACTAGCATAGTAGCCATAGCAGCACGAGTAACTTTTCCAGAAGGATTAAATATTCCATTTCCTTCACCTTTAATTATTCCTGCCTTTTCAGCTGCGGCAATATAAGGGGTTCCCCAGTGGTTTTGTGAATCTTTAAAAGATGGTTTTGCATTTAAATCAATGTGTATACCAAGAGCCTTTGTCATAATGGTTGCTGCAGAAGCTCTATCTAGTGTATCACTTGAACCAAAAGTTCCATCTGGATAACCACTCAATACTTGTTTATCAACTAAATAAGTAACGGATTTGTCAGCCCAAGCAGGAACATCTGGGAATTTGTGAGTATCTGCAACAATACTAGTAGAATATGATAATAAACTTCCAGCAAGAATTCCTATAGCAATTAATTTGTTCTTCAAAATTTAGCACCTCTAAGAAATTATTCCAAGTTGGCAAATTATATAAATTGTAGTTCATCTTTAAATCATATGACTTCGAATAAAATATAGATTAAGTTGGCATCATCACTATATTACAGATAAGGAATCTTATATCGAACTATTATTTCGAGAAGAACCTTTCGACATACACTTATAGATTGAGACTAAGAAATATATTCACCAACATTGTGTAACTAGTATAGTTACTTATATATACGAGTGTCAATTAAAAAAATCTTACATTTTTGTAAGGTAACAAGATGAATAACACACAAAGTAATTATTTAACAATGTGAATAATCACTTGATTAAGTAAAATAGTAGTCTTATATTTTAAACAAAATTGATTATTTGTTAGGGAAATAACTTATAATAACTACCTTTTCGATGATGATTTTAAATCCTACTTACACTTCAATCCTCCGTTAAATACCATTGTGAACGCTCCTGTAATCTAGTCAATTGGCTCCTATGATTACTTAAACTTTAAATATTATGCCCCAACATCTCTAGTAACCACCAAAAGCGGCCACAAATGTTTTTACTAATATATAAACACAATCCATCTTTTTACTTCCTTAAGGCATCTTCGAACTATAGAAGGAACAAAAAAAGAAGAGGGTTTTCTTCCCTCTTCACCAATAAAATCGAACATATTTACAATTAAGGAAGGGTATACATTCATCAAAGGATGAATGTATTAATAATAATAGTTCACCTAGTTAATTATAACATAGAACCAATTCCATTAATAGATATATTTAACACTTATGGAATATTTGTGACAAATCGGTTAAACATCTTAATATTAAAAGGCTTTATATGTATAGAACTAGAAAATGGCAAGTGTAGGGATAAAATATAAGGGGGATATATAATTATGTTTACAAAAAAACAAAAATTAGTAACAACCGTAACAGCTTTAACATTAGGATGTGGATTTACTGTTGGATTAACACCGGCATTTGCAGATTCTAATAAGGTTTCTGTAAGCACTACACCTATTCATTCTATTCAAAAACAAGAGCCGTTTACTGGATATGTCATTTCAGTAGAAAACAATTATTTAGTGGTTGCTGCTACATCTACAAAAGATGAAGCTCTCGCTTATCAAAATGATTGGTGGGAGTTAGTTTCTCAAAATAAGATTTTAAGGGTCCCAGTTTCAAATGGTGAAAATTACACTATAGGTGAACAGTTAAATGTTTATGCTGCTGCATGGACCAAATCTTTACCCCCAATTGCTGTAATGCCTAAAATTGAAAAAGTAATTCAATAGATTATGCTAAAAATAACAGGCATCATTCTAATTAGAATGATGCCTGTTATTTAGTAAAAAACTGAATACGTAATATTTATATTCTTCTTCATTTCTCTATGATTCCCATCATATATTAACCTAATCCTTATCATTCTACACCTGACGTAAGATCCTACATCTCACATTACTGTAAATATATGAATCGCTCCTCTTTCATCTTTCAAATAGCAGTATCGTTTACAATTCTATTTTTACAGATTCATATATTCTTCTAAAGTCAGTTTTTTCTTATATATACTTTCAGCAATATCCCCTACATAGCGAATATGCCACGGTTCATATGCATATCCAGTAATGCTCTCTTTGCCTTTTGGATAACGAATGATAAAACCTGCACGATGCGCATTTTCTTTCAGCCATTTTCCTTCTTTCGTATTCGCAAAGGTTAACTCTAGCTCATTATTTGCACTTTTTGAAGAAACATCCATCGTTAATCCTGTTTGATGTTCACTATGTCCTGGCTTTGCCGAGAAGCGATCCGTATGCTCTTGTCCTTTTCTTTTCACGTTGTTTGCATACAGGTTTTTTTGATAATCATAGGAGCGAAAGCCAGAAACAGCATTCAACTGGATTCCTTCTTTATTTGCTAAATCAAATAACCTTTCTAGTGCTTCTGCTGCCTCTTTACGAAGGTAACTCTTTTCTAGCGTTCCACTGAATGAGAATGGTACATTTGGTACAACTAAATCTTCCGGTTTATAGTCTTCAGGCAATCCATATTCTTTATTAACTACAGCTTGTACACTAGCAAAAGAACTTGCTATGTTATTTGAAGTACTATTTTTCTCTCTATTTATGGAGTTTTCATGAGTTTCATAGTTTGTTTTTTTTGGTTCTTTACCAATAGATTGATTGGTATAAACGATAAAGATACCAAGTATCACAATCATACAAGTAAAAATCCCTACTAATTTAATTCTCATTATTCATTTCCTTCCTGCCACTCTTAATATTTCTCGTTTATAATACTACAACCATATCAAATTCATATTAATTTGAAGTGAACTTTTGTTCTTAACATATTTCTTAACAGAAAGACAGTATATCCTCCTTTTCGTTCGATACGCTAAAGATACTAACACGCAGAAACCAATTCTATTCCTACATATGGAAAAAAAATCTAAAAATTTGTATAATAAGATTAGAAGTGTAGCATTTTATTATAGAAAGGTCTTGGTATAATGCTAGGTATTAATGTAAAAAAAACAAAAGAAGAGTTAATAATTTCATGGCAATTGGCGAAGATTACGATTCCATTACGTGATGTAATTGAGGTTACTGAAGATGCTACCTATGCGGGTGTTGAAGATACTAGTGCAATTCGTATTGGCACTGCATATGGAACAACGGATCGTATTTTAATAAAAACGGTAAAACAAAATTATGTATTATTCACGACAAATAAAGTTTCAATTTTAAATGCTATTCTTGCTTAGTAATCTATATATACTTAATCTCTCGCAAAACTTGCGTTAAGTAAAAAGATGCGAAGTCTATTCCGAGACTTCGCATCTTTTTGTCATGAAAACCATTTATATACTCAATTAATACTTCAGTAATGACTCACGCAAGACCGTCATATCTTACTGCTCTGCATCCCACTTATTTAAACGGAGATAGAAAAGTACCCCGTCCTCCGTATTCATTACACCGTACTCAGCAGCATGTAATTCCAATATATTTTTTACTATGGCCAATCCAAGACCTGTACCACCGCACACTCGTTTTCTTGATTTATCCATTCTATAGAACTGATCCCATATTTTATCTATGTTTTCTTCTGCAATATGCGTTCCTTTATTTTCAAACCCTATATATACGACATTTTCTTCCTCTTTTACATCTATTACAATCAATTGTTTCGCATCTGTATAACGAATGGCATTTGTAAACAGATTCGTAATCACTTGTTCCAATAAGTTTGCTTTCCCCTTCACGCATACATAATCTATATTCGTTATTATTTCCAGTGATTTTTCATCAATTTGACCGTGTAAATCTTTTTCAACCTGTTGAATCAAATCCACTACATTTACTTGCTCCATCTGTATTTGATACGTACCTGATTCATATTTAGCCAAATTAAGCATCTCATCTATAAGAACATTCATTTTCTCTATTTCTTTTTCTAATGCTTCCCAATAGTATTGATTCATTTCAGGCGCAATCCCGTCCTGTAGCATCGATGCTGATACTTGCATGACACTTAGTGGTGTCTTTAATTCATGCGAAACACCAGCAATAAAATCTTTTCTTGTCTGTTCTAATTGCTTCTCTTTTTCTAGGTCATCTTTCAACTGATTGATATATCCTTCCATTCTATCTGAAAGCTGATTAATGTTAGAGGATAGCTCTCCAATTTCATTTTTTGACTTGATAGAAAGTTGATCTTGAAACTCGAATTTCATGATTTTTTTCGTCGCTTCATTAATCTTTAATAGTGGTTTTGTAATGATTCTTGAATAATAGAAAGACACTATAAGTGATAAAACTAATACAAATGCAATAATGTATATATAATAATCACTCATTAATTCTGTAGCCTTTGTAATTGGTTGTAAAGAAGACAATGAATAAATCATTTCTTTCACTTGTCCATCTTTTAAAATTGGTTTGATGGTTTCTAAATACTTAATTCCATTTATGTTAATCTCGTTTTGCACCCAATTTTCTCCACTCAATTTCACTTTATCGGTAATCCATTCCGATTGAAATTGTAAAATGCGATTTGCAAACACTTCGTTACTATATAATGTGTTATCAACTTCTGAATTGAAGTATACTGGGAAACTTATTTCTTTTACAATTCCTTCTAAAAAATAATATTTTTCACTCTCTTCTTTTGTAAAATGCTTAATCCCATTATTAGCGCCTGACATCATGATTTTGTCTATTTGATAATAGGTAGGCGAGACAAATCCTCCATCATAACCTTTTATTTTTAATGTTGTAGGAATAACTATGCCTTTATTTGATCCTTTACTTACAGTATCCATAATAGCTAATGGCGTCTTCTTATTAATTAAACTTGTAATTAGAACACTGAAATTAGACTCCATATCTTTCTTTGCATTAATTAAATTATTAAATACAATTTTAGATGTTCGACTTGGATCATTTTTATTTATCGCTTTTATATAATAATCTCCTGATGGCAATTTCTTAATATTTGCTATTTCATCAAGCCTTGCGATCATAATACCTTTCTGATTTGCATATGAGAGTTCTTTACTCTGAAGTTTATTTTCATCCTGTTTATGAGCCTCATAAAATATACTGTACTGTTGCAATTGCTTCAGAACATTTTCTTTTTCTTTATCTATATACAGGTAATTCATTACATACATTTGTCCCAAAAATATAACAGCGATAATCATACAGCATAATAAAAATGTAAGAGAAAACAATTGAAACACAATTTTCTTTCTCATTCTACTTCTACCTCAAACTTATATCCTGTACGAACTACTGTAGTAATGTGTTTTGCTTTCTTACCAAGTTTCACACGTACATTACGCATATGTGCCGTTAGCGTTTTATCATCCCCATCATAATCATATCCCCAAATGTTCGTGATTAATTGTTCTCTCGTTAATACTTGTTCCTTATGTTCCATTAAGGTCAGTAAAATCTCATACTCTGTGTGTGTAAATTCAACCTTTTTATCATCTATTGAAACAGAACGTGCTGATTTATCTAAACAAACACCACATATATCAATACAGTCCTGGTGTTGGACATGTGAAGTTGTCTCTTTAAACAAACGTTTTGCCCGAGCTAGTAGAATAGCGGGTTTAAACGGTTTGGTTACATAATCATCTGCCCCTAATTCAAACCCAAGTAATGTATCATCCTCATCACTACGGGCTGTTAATAAAATAATAGGTACGTTAGAGTTCTTACGAATACGTCTACATACAGACCACCCATCCATAACTGGAAGCATAATATCCAAAATAACTAAACTGATAGTATGTTCGTCGAATAATCCTAATCCAACTTTGCCATCTTCTGCTGTTACTACTTCATATCCATCATGTAAGAAATACTGCGCTACTGCCTCTCGTATAATTTTTTCATCTTCAACAATTAATACTTTTTTCATTTCTATTTCCATCCAATCTAGTTCACTTTAAATCGAAACAGTCATGGCCTGCCTTCCCATTTGAACCCACGATTGTTCAAAGTCATTTCGATTTATCGCTATATGTTTGTTTGTCTTTAGTGGATCGTTAATATATACATTTTGGTCATCATAATCTGTCACAACAACACTGTGTTGGTGATAAGTCACTTTCATTTCCCCCGCATCAGTTTTCCACGTATAAAATTGATCATTAGGTAACCGTTTAAAACGTGCATTTGTTAATACCCACACTGGTAGCCCTTGATCTATTGCTTCATACATTTGCTGCGGTTCTTTATGACTTAAATCCATCACTTTTTCATCTGGAACATACAACTTTGCCAATTCTAAAATCGGTTCCACATAAACACCTAATCCAGGTCTATCAAAAGTAGCCATATCCCCAATAAACCCTTTATGCATATTTCCCTTCAAACCATTACTTTGAAATGGTACATAGTTTATTTTTGAAGCTAGCTCCATCTTATCAACTTGCACGCCAGAAAACTGTAATACCATTGCAAGACTCGTCACCTCACAACCACGCATTAATTCTGGTTTCTGTAAGATTAGAGGCACATCCAACGGCCTTACTATTTCTTTTTCTTGTTCTATCGGAACAGCGTTATTCTCAAATTCAGTTTCTGGTTTTATAGATAAATCACTCATTTTTTCTTTTTCTGCCTTTTGTATCTCTTTTTGTACTACTTTAGGTTGCTTATTACTACTTTTAGGACTATCACTATTTGACATCCCAACACTTGTACCTAATACAGATAAAGCGAATAAACAAATTGTTGCTTTTCTCATTTTTTTCATGATTATCTCTCCTTGTTTCTTTCTAAGGAGAGTGTAATTTATTCATATTTAGATAAAATCATATTTATAGAAAGACAAGGTGAAATTTATATCAAGATTATATAAAGATAACTCTTATACGTATTAATCGTATGTCTAACAAATCGTGCTTTCAACAAGCAATATTTACTAGTTTCTATACATTAATCTTTGTTACAAACAATGGGTTCGGAATCACGTAAAATAAACTGTATGGAAGCCCTCTACAGTTTATAGAATCAAATACCTGTCCCTTTGTTAAGAAAACGTCAATTACATCCTTCTTCCCATTTACTGTTGGTTACTCTACTACCACATATTTAGTAGAACTGTCTCCCTCTTCTTCGATCGTTACTTGCCCCATCACTTAATCAAATTACCTTAAGCAAGTCAAACCGATTTTTACTTTCCCCGCTGCACCCTCTACTCTAAAATTCCACCCTCACCTCAGAATAAGGAGTCAACTCTATTTACTTTACCCCACATATTCGAATGTTTTATGGCAGAAAATAAGTTCTTGTCGAGAATTGTCATACACTGTACACTGAATACGTGCCGTCTTTGCCCTTCTCTTTTATAGAGGAGGTGGCAATAGAACGTGGAGAATACTAGAACCGCCCGCAAACGTTCAGAGAAAGAAAAGAAACGTAAGCGTCTTTTTTCTTTTGGTACACTCGTTACAGCATTCAGTTTCCTTAGAAATATGCATTATTTTTTCACTAAAAGTGAAGTAGGTAAAGGTATAACTGAATATGTAAGACATCTTCTTAAATAAAAAAGTGCCGCTATAAATAGCGACACAAAGCCTAGTTTGTAGTTATGATTGGGTTTCAAGGTGAAGTACTGACCATACTTTCATTGCACATGACCAATGCAGTATCATTTTGAAGTGCAAAGACGTTGAAACCTAGCATACTACTCTATATAGTATTGCGACATAAAGTGCTTTTATTCCTTTCTGAAATACGAAAAAAGCCTTGGTGACCAAACCAAGACTTTTCAAAGAACTTTCGACCTATCAATAGAACGAGAATCAGAACCACCCGACTTCTTGTTCATTATAATCTAGCTTACACCCTCATTGTACTATACGTTTTTTATATTTTCAACAGTCTGCATCCCTTTCACACAACATTCATACTTTTCAATTCTGAAAGTAACATTACATTACTCTACCTATATGAAAAAATATCCTCATCGTACTTATATATTTCATAAAAGAAACCACACTCTTTGAAAAAGGTTTTATCAAAATGTGTGGGTTTTCAATTTGGAATTCTTAATTTTTTATTAAAAGATTGATCATTTTATGTTCTCTACTTAAATAAACGTAGCTGTTTGTTTAACTATATTCCTTCATGATTAGTATATGAATTGCACTTTGAAAAAGAAAAATTTTGTTCAACCGCCTAACTGAACAAGATAAAACACCTAACTAATATTAGTAATTTTTACTGTTTCTATTGATAAATATAAAAAGACTGCCTAGTACACTTAATGAAAGCACAAAAAATAACAATAAATCAGGTAGAATTTCTAAAGAAATTATATCTACTGATTGAAAAATAAAAATGGCAATGATACCTACAGATAAGATATTGTACAACACATTATTTGTTTTATATTGAATTTCTCTCCCTCTTTCGTCTTTTGCTTCATCACTGGACTGAAATTGTATTACGTACAACTGACTAATGAATATTACAACTAAAAATAAAATTTTTAACCACAACATATGACTCACTCCTCCTGATAATCGAACACGTCAGTTATTGGCTTTCCAAATGCATTTGCGATTTTAAAGGCAAGAATTAGAGAAGGATTATATTTATTCTTTTCAAGAGTAGCGATAGTTTGTCGACTAACACCAACCCTTTTTGCCAATTCTTCTTGAGTCCAACCTTTTTCTGCTCGACAAACTACAATTCTATTATGTAACAATAGGAACACCTCTCAAAAAAATTGTAATTTATTTCTTACAATTCGTAAAGTATTTTTTACAAATTTTTCAACACTTAAAATAAATTTAGATAAAAAGATCATGAGTTATAACCAAAAAAATTCCCCCCTTTACAAAAATAAAGCTCTTTACTTTAAAGTATATAAATTTTCCTAACCAAAACTAAGAAAGTATTAAATCATATTTGATTAAGTAGAAGTTTCGTTTGATACATTTGTATACCCTCATTATGATAATTACTTAGCAGAAGTATAAAACTACATTTTATGAAAAGTTACGCTTCCTATGATAATTATCAAAAACCTACGCTCCTTCTCCTAAGAAGTCTTTAATAAAAAACCGTTAAAAAATGAAAAAATCCATTAACGAAACTTGTACTACCTTACCTATACTTTTCAAATTTAAAAGCATGGATAAATTACACATTCAGAATATTCTGTGTATTTATGAAAAAAATCGTGATTAAATTTAATTTATCGAATTCCTGTTATTATCAGAATAAGCCTTTACAGAGAAATGGGGGATATTATGACTGTTCAAGAAAAAAGTAATAAACAATTGATGGAATTATTACATGAATGGTATGAAGAAATTCGTTTATATCATGTAGTAGAAGCGAAACAAACATTTCTAAAAGTAAAAGAAAGTTTAAAAGGAATAGAAACAGACCAATATGTATCATTCTATTATTCCCTACTGAATTTTAGATATAAAGTTTTGGTAGATGGAATGAGTATTACAAAAGATTCTTTTAATCA
This sequence comes from Bacillus thuringiensis, assembly GCF_022095615.2. Lineage (NCBI taxonomy): Bacteria > Bacillati > Bacillota > Bacilli > Caryophanales > Bacillaceae > Bacillus > Bacillus thuringiensis. The sequence continues at coordinate 70,617 of NZ_CP155560.1, read as the reverse complement.
AATAGAAAAACTACCTCATATTAAAGATGAATTTTCATTTTTAGCTTACTATTATAATTTCTTTAAGGCAATCCACTCTACAATTATAGCAAATTATACTGAGGCAAAAACACACTATGAAAAGGCGGAAGGACTTTTAAAAGATATACCTGACGAAATTGAAAAAGCTGAGTTTGAGTATAGATTTTCAACATACTGTTATCAATCTTATCAACCCTTTGAAGCAATTCAACATGCAGTAAAAGCCAAAGAAATATACTTCAATCATGTAGGCTATAAAATTAATATTGCTTTATGCGACAATGTATATGGACTGGCTTGTATAGATTTAAGAGAATTTGAAAGAGCGGAAGAATGTCTCAATATGGTTATTGATGTTTTTAAGAAGTATGATGAAGAACAATTATTATTACGAGTACGATCCAATTTAGGCTGGTTATATAATATTCAAGATTTATATCCATTGGCGATTAGACAGAGTTCTGAAATTATAAATACCATACCGAACCATTTTAAAGCATTATTTGTCTTAGCAAGAGCATATTATAAGTTAGAAGGCGTTGAAACAGCAAGAGCATATATCGAGCAAGGAATGAAATATTCAAACGAGTCAGGAAATGAAGAATATATACACCGTTTCGCAGTTTTAAATGAACTAATCACAGAACTGCCTAGAATTAAACTAGAAAAAGTAGTTACTGATGCCATTTCTTATTTTGAAAAAGAGGAAATGTGGGATTGTGTTAAAGAATATGCAGAGATTTTAGCACTGCAATTTTACGAAGCAAATAATCATGTTAAAGCGAGTGAGTATTTCTATATTAGCAATCATGCTGATAAGAAACATTTAAGAAAAGGAGCGTTAAAGTAATGAAAAAAATAAAAAAATTGTTATTCAGTACGATAATAGTAAGTACATTAGCATGTAGCATGATTAGTTTAAATGTATCACAACACTCTTCATTTAATGGTGGAGATACGCCTGCACCAACAAAACTGAATGTCTCTGGTGGAGTATCTATTAATTAACGTAATCCAGTTTTCTCACTTAAAAAATCAGAAAATTCATACTACAAATACAAAAAAGTTAAATAAAGTGGATAAAATATTGATCCCCCAGTCCGAAACAGATTTGTTTCGGGCTATTCACGTTACTATAATTGTGCGTAGGGTGATAGACTAAACGTAGACAAGATTTTCTTTACATAAAAAAGAGCATCCTTTCGCCATGTATAGGAGTGCTCTTTTTTGCGTATATATTTAAACTTCTAGTTATAACTTTTTTGCACCAGAGTCATGTTTCTTGTATTTTTTTACAATTCTACTAAGTTTTTTGTAAAATTCACCTTTCGTTTTTATATGCTTAAACTGATTTGGATTAATATTTGATTTTTGTGAGAGTGCTACAATCTCTTCTTTTGTAATTAAATCTTTAGTATTTATAGAGGCTATATTTGTATATTTTCCATCTTCAGTTTTTGGAATTTCTAAAATCCCTTTATTCACCAAATCCACTACAGCCTTATGCTCTGAAGAATGTGTATTCACGCCAGTAATTTTCCAATTATGCATAACTTTTGGTGTGTATACACCATTCTTTACCTCTTTTAAATATGTAATAGCAAGGTTACGAATGGTTCCACCAGTTTCCCCGAATGCATTCTCTTGTTTAGATGACCAAATTTGTTCAAACTTACGCCCCTCTAAAGCTCCACCTTTTGCCTGAAGGGCCTCCATTCTATATGCATTCATTCCCAGCGTCATAACATCGTTCGTTTTGATTGGTATTGGGAAAGAATAATCGGCATCAATTTTAATAGCAATCATTCTTATGATGTTGCTGTAAGAATCCAAGTTTCTTCTGATAATAAACCATTGAGCTATGCGAAGGACTTAGTGAAAGTAAGAGTGTATCCATTATGCAGGAATAATAAAGTTGTTAATTTTCGAGAGCTGAATAATCAAACATCACCCTAAAGAGGGTTTATAACAAGAAGAGTAGAATCAATAAAATCATAATTTCATCCTTTATACAATAAAATTAAAAACGCAACACATGAAGTGCCACGTCATTATCAGTTAAACTTTCATTTTTTCGTTTTCTAATGCCATTGATAAAGCAAATTTTAATATAAGAAAAATAAATGAAGCTACACATAAAATTGAGAATATACCATAGTTCAATTCACCATTTATACTACTAATTTTATGAATCGATATTAAAGTAGCCACCCAGTAAGGAGATTCAAAGATAAGAGTTGCAATAAAAAGTAAATTGAATTTTCCCTTTACAAAATGATTTTTCGCTATATCCTTATTTAACAAAAGCATAACCGAGTAAACTAGCATTAAATAAAATGCTAAGAATGTATAAATTATTTTAAATGTGTCATTTAATGAAATATCCATAAAGTTTGAAAGAAATAATAAACATAATAAAATCAAGAAAATAATTGGTAATACGAAAACTTTAATCGGTGAGTAACTATATTCGAAAGGTTCAGCATTCCCTCCTTCATCTATTGTATAATATTCCCAACCTTTGTAACAACCAACTAATCCATTAGCTACGTCATTGAAAACCATTTCGTAACGGCTTTTTATTACACCTTTCTCATAATTATTTAAATGTACAATTATATTTTTAGGATCACTTACCTTATGAAAAATACCTTCTTTAATTGCTAATTTTAACGCTTTACTTGTCACTTTCTCAGTATCTTTGATAAACCGACTCGCTACTTCTTTACTAACACTGTAATTATCGTAAGTTTTTTTTAAAGTTCCCTGCCCATGTTCTTTATATTTTATTTCTAAATACCAACCTTTTTTCTTTTTTTCTAAGGACATGTTTTATCCCCCCTCTGTTTAACCTTAAAAACAAATATAGTAAAAGTCAGAACAATGTACCTATTATTTTTGACCATAAAACAGATGTTAATAATTTTTCTTCTCAACATCTGTTTTATAGCTTATTTTATTGTTGCATAAGGATAATAAAATTTTTCCCTTAATTTCGAGATATTTTTGTTAATTTTAAATATCATATTTAAGATATAGTTTTTTAAACTCCTCAGCAAACCTAGAAACAAATTCTTTATCTATCGACGTAACCCAGGTCTCATCATTATATGATGCTGCATAAGACCAATTATATGATCCATGCATTACAAACTCGAAATCAACTATACAAAATTTATTATGCACTAGATTATACCCATAAGCGCCAAATCCATCTACAAAGAAGGCATTAAACTCCTTAATTAATTCTTCTTTAAGTCGCAGATTATTCCTATCATTGGTAGTGATAACTCTAACTTGAATACCCTCTTTTTTCTTCTGTACAAGTTCATTATATATATCTCTATCTGTAAACCATGCCACACATACCCAGATACTGTACTTAGCTATGCGTATTCCTTGGATAATTTCTTCTTTAATTTGATCAAATTCCGCCGTATGACTTACGATATCAATTTCTTCATTTTCAACAGGTTTTGGTTTTATAATAACGTTTCTTAGATTGTACTCTTCTGTTTCTCGATAAATATATTTCACTAGCTTTTCAAAAGAACCTAAGGTTTCTTTTGCTTCTTTTAACAATGGAATTTTCACTCTAATTGCTATATCTTCATAGCATTGATATGTTTTTCTTGTAAAACTTGTAGTTCTTTCAAAATCAATTTCAGAATATCTTAAAATACTTAACATCTTATCTTTATCGCTATATTCATCTCCCTCCCATTTTAATGTTTGAACCATAGTTTGCAAAAACTGGGATTCATTCATAGAAACAATCCTAATACATAATTTTTGTAGTTATAACGAAAGTACTTCTTAAAAAAAATTATTTAAAATCCCCTAGAACATATTTTAACTCTTTTTTTATTTCATCATAGACCATAGTTCTTAACTTTCGGTCATCTAAAAGATATGAGTCAAGTGCTGAAGTTTGTAATGAATGCCCACCTACTAACTTTCGATTAAACTTTAAAAGTTCTTGGTCAATTTTTGCTATCTTTTTCTCGAAATCAAAATCATTATTCCAAGTGGCTTTTTCTTCTTTTAAAATTGGTGTTGCTTCGCTCAATTTTCCTACAGGAAGCCATTCAATACTTATTCCACTATATTTTTTTTCTGATTTTTCCAGACCGATTTCAAATCTAACGGGACCTGCTGCATATAATCTCATGTGCTGCTGAATTGAAATAAAACATTTCTCTATTAACTCTCTATATGCTTTTTGATAGAATTCAAAAAACTGTGTCAATCTTTCTTTAATTCTATCATCACTCCATAAATCTAAAAAATAATAAGTATTTTCATTAGGGTCAATATCTGATTGAAGTAACAAGTACTCTTTAAAGCTTATTCTTTGATCTACTAATTTAAAGAAACCTAATAAAATACCTTTCATAAATTCATAGTTTGAATGACTTTGTTGAATATATTTAAAAATATTGTCGTTATACAATAAAACATTAAGAATAAGTTCGATAGGGTGTTTGCTTAAACTAACCCTGTTCAAATTCCCATTTTCATCTCTTATAGAAAAATATTGAAATGGTAAACGTTTTAGAAAATATTCAATACACGATACTAAAGATTCCGGAGATTCATACTCAAATAACTTTTGTTTTTCAATTAATTCTTGTAATTGTTTTTTTATAATATAAAGTGCAACTTCTCTTGCCGAATCTAACCCAAAGTCGGTTTGTTGAAGATTAAAATACCAATGATTAGATGAATGTAAAGATATTATGGGTGTACTTATAGTATTTCCTTCATCATCTTGATATGTCATTGTAGCTGTTCCTACTTCTTCACTCACTATGATTGTTCTTTCATCTATATCATTTCTTACTATTTCAATACTTAGGGTTAATTTAGTTCTATCCAAAGCTCCTATAATAGCAACTTTATCATTGTCGTACGTTCCTTCTCCTTCATTCCAGGGGTAAAATTCACTTTTTATATTCTCAAAAAAGTTATCTATAATATTCAAATAACTTTTTCGCATCTGTAAAAAATACTTTTCTAAGTAATCTTTACTCCAAATCTCGTCCAACTGGGCATTAAAGTTAAATCTTGATTCTAAACATTTCCTATATAAGTAAATATCTTTTGTTTCTAATGTATCTAGAACTATATTTTGTTGCTTAGAATTTCTTAAAAGACCCGATGTAAATTTAAATACTTCATAATAGCTTTCATTTAAATAATTCATTTCAATAAATTTCAAAATTTCTTCTTCAGGAAGTCTAGAAAGTTTAAGAGCTACAAAATATTCTTCTATTGAAGGATGGAAAAACTCTATGCGATTTCTTTCTTCCAAAAGAACTCCTGTTTGTAACAACTCTTTCTTTATTAAATTTAAACTCTCTTGCCCCTCAATTCGATTACCTACTATATTTCTAAGCTTTACCGAGTTATTTTTTTCTCTAAAATTCAAATAAGCAAATTCCATTAAAATTTCTTCTTTAATATCAAATTCAAAAGCCATTTCTAGATATGTTCCATCTTTTAATAATCTTTCTTGCATAATATAAGATATAAACATCTCATATAACTCAGATTTATTTTTAGGTATGACTTTATTAGTCATATCTTTCATAATGTGAGCAGTCATATAAAGAAATAACGGATTCTCAATTAAATCTTTTAATTGTTTTTTTAATTCATGAATATAACCATAATGAACGCTTTCTCCAAATACAGCTTCAATATATTCTTGAATCTGTGTATCAGATAAAGCCTTTAGGTTATACTCTGTCAACATTTTGTGAAATTCATTATGATAGTTTTGCTGACGACAAGTCATAATAATCTTTGTCTTGTCAAATTGAAATACTCTACGTATTTCTCTGATGAACAGGTCTTTTTCATTAATTACTTCATCTAATCCATCTATAAGTAAAATATATTTACCCACTTTTAAATTCTCAATTATTTGCTCATCATTGATATTTGGTGAATAATACTCTAATTCTTTTCTTATCCCTTCTACAATATTTTCATATCCTCTATACCATTCTTTAGCCTTTAAATAGATTGGTATCTTACCAATAGAAATCTGTGGATTTTCTATAATATCTAACATGAGCATATGTAATAAGTATGTTTTTCCGCCACCTGGTTTTGACAAAATCATAACAGATTGATCATCTTCTAAAACTTTATTGAAACTGATATCTCCTTTACCAGCGTTTTTAGGTTGAACAGATATAGAGAAACCTAAAGGATTAACTTTATTTTCCTCTATATTTCTCTTTAAATTATTTTCCAATTGTTGTTGTAATGTGTATTTTAAAGATAAGATGTATTCTTCGTACTCTGACTCATGTTTCTTTGTGATAAGTGGAATCCCTATTAAATTTAAGTATTCCCTATAAATATAGAGACTTACTGCACACAGCCTACTCGCCTCTTTGCTTTCACTTATTTGTTCTAACATAACTGCTACTGCTTGATTATTGTGGAGTAGTGGTCCTCCTGAGCAACCACTATAATCTTTAATAGAATCCGATTTCACCTTAATATCTAAATTAGAGCCATAATCAATGTCTACATCTTTAAACTCGTTTCGGATTTCTAAATCTATTGATGTACCCTTTTCTTTCGCAACAGCTGGATAACCATAAGTAAGGGACTCAGTTGTAGAATAAAACCTATAATCTATACACTTAATAATTTCAATATTATTAACTTGCTGATTTAGTTGCAAGCAAATAATTTCATATTCTTCCCAACCATCTACATCCAATAAAGGTTCTGCGTTAAATACTGTTTCTACCCCTTGCTCATTAATAAAAGTTACTTTAATCACTCCAACTTCTTTTTGTAAATAAGGTTTTATGGCATGTAACGCTGTAATAACCTTATCATTTGAAACTAAAAAACCACTTGAAGTTAGATTACCACAATCAATTCTTGGTATAGACACTCTAGATGAAAAATCCATTATTATCTCTCCTAATCTACAACTACATTTAAGGATACTGAACTATTTCCTTCAACTACCTCTAAATTAAAGCTTCTCTTCATTTCTTCTGTACTAATCCACTTAGATGCTTTAGTTTCGTAGTTAAAATAAAATTCTTTATTTATGTCCTGATTCATATAGATAAGTTTTGCTAAAGATTCTAAATCTGGATGTGTATGTTTATTACCACTAGTAGAAATTAAAAATTTATCACTTTTTAATACCCCTGATAACTCCAGCGTCATGTTCTTACTGCTTCCATGATGAGGAACTTTTACCAAATCAAATTTTTCAATCCCTAAATTACATATATTTTTATATAAAATATCTGGATGCGCGTCGCCTAAAAACAGTAGATTCCTTTCCCTATAATTAATACAAATAGCTATCGAAGATCCATTTGTTGGAGAATTATCAAGATTTCCTTTCCTTTGAATAAGTTTTTGTACTGATTCAATAGTTGAAATTTCTTCTGAAGAAACTTCTGTTTTATCAATCTGTAATTCTTCATACATTAACAACATAAACTCAAAAGCATCGTCAAATAATTTATCTTCTGTAATGTTAAAATTCCACTTTTTATTTGTAAGTTCTTTTAACCACTTTGTCTTCAATTTCTCTAATTTTTCATTATTAGGCGAAAGTATATTAATAGATACATCTCCCAATTCAACTATTTCAACATTATCTTGTGATACGGCTTTCCCTTTGAAACTACTATTCCACTTATATCCACCTTTTAATATTAGAGCTCCTAAGGTAGAACCTTGTTTTATACTTACTTCAGACTTATCAATCTCACTAAATGACTCTCTCTTTATATATGATTCTCCTAATGCAATTTCTCTTTGCAATATCCTCATTTCTTTCTCACTTAGAGGCCCTTGATTTTTATCTATCTGTAAATGACGATAACAGTTATACCAAACTTCTTCTATTTCTATAATTTCGGACTCATTATTTTCTTCAATAAACGCAATAGCACCCAATATATGATCCTCATCAATATGTGTTACAATAAATAAGTTTATTTTTTCACCTAGCTTTTTTAACTCTTTTAAATCCTCTTTCAAATAGTTATGGTATGTATCTGCATATCCACAATCAATTAATATATGTTTACGACTTTCTTCCCCTAAAGAAATCAAAAAACAATCTCCATTTTCAGCAGGATATATTTTTACATTAATCAATTTTTTAACTCTCCTTAAATCTTTTATTAATAGAAATTACAATTATTAAAAATACTTCTTTATCCGATTTGCCCATTCCTTATCACTTTGAGAGAAATATTTTATACGCACATATTCATAACCATAAGAGTAGACAACGTACGATTATCTATAATAAATACCTCTATTTAATAAATGACTATTTTTACTTTGTATAGATGATAAATACTCTATCCTTATAATTCTTTTCTAAGAGATTTCCTATCTATTCAAAATCAAATTTTGGAATATACTTATATTTATATTATACAGGGAAAAAATAAAAAGGGGCATAAAACCCCAATTTCACCCCTCTTTTTAAACAACTATTTTATTTTTTAAAGAACTTTATTATATTTCTAACAGCTTTATTATTCGTAGATATCCATCCTGTGACAGCTCTAAAATTGCTTGCAAACACGATTTCAAAGTAGAAATATTAGATTACAAATATTTGTTCCAATAAGAAATTTTCAAAAATATACGATACCTATATGTAGGTTAAAAAGGGTCGCTAAATCGCTACCCTTTTGGTTTACTATTTGTTTTATTTTTACTGTTTTCTCCTTATCAACCGCATATGAAAGGTGTTAGCTTACTTAAACCAGCTTCTGTAACTCAATCTATCTTTCGTTCGTTAACCCGTGACCAATGGCTATTAAATACTCAGTTAACACGGCGTAAAAATCAGGTGCAGCAACTTTTAGTTATAACGCACCCAGACCTCAAAGTAGCATTCTAGAAGCTTGGTACCACTTCTGTGATAAAGTTCGTATTGAAGTATCCTACTGCTAAAGATTTAAAGCTAGCCAAACAGGAAGAACTACGACAAACAATGATTGAATCTGGGGCAAAGCAAATAGCTACAAAGGAGTCTGAGGCACTAGCAGAAGTTACAGCAAAGTCTATAACAATTGATGTCCCCCATTTAGTTGGAAGACAAAATTGGATAATTGAAGAAGCGTTACGTATTGAAGAAAGTATTAAAGGGATTGACAATCACATTCAAGAACTACTTCACGGAAATACAAGTAAAGATATTAAAACTCACCCTTATACAGAGTTATTATACTCTTCCCCTTTCATCAAAAAGCAAAATAGATTAATTCCTACTCTAGCATTATTCTCTATGAAAAAATATTATCCTTCACTACCTATTGGTTATGATATCTGTTGTTGCTTGTGATAATTTAACAGCAAAACTTATACCGAAACGAAATCTAAACCAAAACAAGAAACGAATAAAAGCAATCTTTGCAATATAAGTTTGTATATAATTCCATTCAAAGGCTCAAAATATCGAAGTATCTATTCATAATTCCATTGTTTTTAATCTCATCTCAAAAAGGAGCTGTATTATATGGATAAAGAAAAGCTAGTAAGCGGACAGATTGCTCGCGTCCCATCGGATGCCCTGAATACCCCTAGTAAGGAACAAGAACAAATGCTAGAAACCTCTTCTCAAGTGGAACATAATCCAAACAATAACAATAAAGATAATAACCAAGACCTATACGGCACAGACTTACCCATTTCAGATGTAGATAGAACAACAAAAAAAATAAATAAATTACAAAAAAACTCAATAACCAATAAACTAATTTTTTCCCATGAATAACTAACAAGTCAAAAACACAGACCAAAATAAAAGATTTATTTTACATAATTTCTGATAGAATTCTCCTGCTTTAAATGTTCGCAGGACAATAATCCGGCGATAACAGTAAGAGGGATTTTCCTTTTCACGTACAAATAAAAAAAAGAGCACCTTATCACTATGAAGAGGATTGCTCGTTTTTATTTTTGTCTATTCCTTTTCTGGCCAAATTTTCGCGTTTGGTTCTAATAACCACTTGTGTTCTTCCTCCATGATACGATCATTCCATGGGTTATTCTCAAGATGTCGAATCATCCAACAAAAATACATGGCATATCCAGGCGCCGTTGCTTGTGGATGGTCTAGCTCACCCGGAATTGTAATAAAGCTATTATGTACAACGCGATAAGCATCCTCACCAACCATTGCACACCCAAATCCCTGTGGCTTGTTAAAACGATAATAATATACCTCCGGTTGATCATGGTGATGTGGTGGATAACTAGACCATCTCCCTGGGTAAGAAATAACCTCGCCTACTACCATATTAGAATATGCTGCATTGTTATAGTCAAAAATCGTACGAATAACACGCTGCGCCGTTCCCTCCCATACTCCATCTCCAGCTACAACACTTTGACACTCATTTGGCGTATATAACTTAGACGCAAATTCTTGATCATTATCCGTTTTTTGAACAAGCACTTCACTATCTGAAAGAGCAGTAATTGTAACCTTCACATTTTTAGATACATGTAAACACCAAGGGTTTTCTTCAAACACAGACTGTCTTTGAATAACTTGTTCTATTCCTTCCCACTCTAAACGTATTGTCCCTTCTAGTAAAAGTACTGCCGTTTCATTTTTATTATCAAATAGCAACTCTTCTTTCCCATTAGACATCTTATATATGCCTATATCCATTAACATATCACTGCATTGACCGTTCATTTCTGTTAATATATTATATCCTTCATTTAATTCACCCAATTTTCCTAACATGGCTTTCTCCCCCTTTTATTTAATGGCTACTCAATCATTCTCTACTTTTGTCAGTTAACTACATTCCGAGTTTCTTCTAACTATTAATGAAAAAAGCTTTTCTGATTATACTCTGTTTTCACTTCCGAATATTTGCATATGATTCTTAACGTTTTCGTATGCAGCCCTAATAACATCCTGATGGTACGTAAAGTAATCTGAATACGGAGTATTCATGACGGCAGTGTTAACCGCAGTAATTACATTCTGAAATGTGGCTGTTGCTACATTAATTTTTCGAACACCATGTTGAATACATTGCTTGAAATGCTCTGGACTAATGCCAGAGCCGCCATGTAAAACGAGTGGGATATGGACTACCTCATTAATCTCTTGTAGGCGGTCTAATCGTAAATTAGGATCGCCATTGTACATACCATGCGCATTTCCAATTGCAACAGCTAACGCATCTACCTCTGTTGCTTCTGCAAATCGTTTTGCTTCTGTAGTATTTGTCAGCAACATCTCAATATCTTCTGATCCGTCCTCACTACCACCAACTCTGCCAATCTCAGCCTCTACCGTCGCACCGTACTGTTTCGCAAGTTCTACAATTTCTTTTGTCTTTTGTATATTTTCTTCTAACGGATAGTGAGAGCCATCAAACATAACCGAACTAAAACCAATTTCTAATGTCTCTTGAATCTTTTGAAATGTCATACCGTGATCAAAGTGAACTGCTACTGGAACAGTCGCTTTTTTCGCCGCAGCTACCATCAATGGACCAATCATATGAATTGGCGAATGATTCAAACGAACTTCCGCAATTTGTAGAATAAGCGGTGAGCTTAACTCTTCAGCTGCTTTGATAGCTCCCATGACCATTTCCATATTAGCGACGCTAAAAGCCCCAACCCCATAATTCTCTTGATTTGCTTTTATTAAAATATCTTTCATTTGAACTAATGGCATTACATACTCCCCTATTTCAATATTATTTATTAAATGTAAAAACAACAGTCGCGTCATTTTACCCCTTTTGTAAGAAGACCTGTTGATTGTCCAATCATTAACTTAAAGATAGTCTCGAAATGTGGAAATTACAGACCTGCTTTTTCTTGTATAAATTTTCGGGCTTTTAATGCGTATTCAAAAGGATTCGCTAAAGCTGGGTCTTGCTCTGCTTCTACCACAAACCACCCTTGATAATCAGAGTTTGCAAGGATAGTAAACACTTCATCAAATCCAATTACGCCATCCCCGGGTACTGTAAATGCCCCGTTCTTCACTGCCTGTAGGAAACTTAATTCGTTTTCCTTTACAGTATCTACTACTTCTTGACGAATATCTTTTAAATGTACGTGTTTAATACGAGGTAAATATTTTTTCAAAATATAAAGTGGCTCTTCTCCTGAAAAAACAAGATGACCTGTATCAAAAAGCAGAGATACGAGCTCTGGATCAGTCATGTCCATTAACTTTTCAATTTCTGCCGTTGTTTGAACACCCGTACCCATATGATGATGGTATACAATATGGAGTCCCTTTTCCTGAGCCAATTTACCGAGATGATGTAAACCATCCGCAAGTTTGTCCCATTCTTCTTCTGTAAAAACAGGTTTATTTTTAAATAGTGGTACATCCATTAGCCCCTGAATACTATGCCCTTGCTCTGAAACAACGATGACTTTTGCACCCATGTCATGCAAGAAATCCCTATGCTTAATAAATTCTGCTACCGTCTCTTCAAGCGGCTTCGTTGTTAAAAACGTACTAAACCATGCACTAGCAATCTCCAAGTTTCGTAATTCCAAAGATTTTTTTAATACAACTGTATTTCTCGGATATTTATTCCCTACTTCACTTCCATTAAATCCAGCTAGTGCCATCTCACTAATACATTGTTCAAACGTATTTTCTGCCCCTAGCTCCGGCATATCATCATTTGTCCAAGCAATTGGTGCAATCCCAAGCTTAACTGTATTTTCTTTAAACATCCCCTTGTCTCTCCTTTTTACAAACTGTGATAGAATTTCGTCAACTTCTCTTATCTATTCATTAAAAAGAGAGCATTCTATAAATATGCATGTAGATAAAATGCTCTCTTTGTGTCCTAATCTAATAAGACCTTGCCTGTTGCAAGTTACTTACTTTACTCTCATACGCAGCTTGTACACTTTGACTTTTAGATACTTCTGCAACACCTACATGCCACCATGACTCGTATCCATTTGTCATTGTTTTTGGTAATACTTTAATATCAATTAATGTGGAAACTGTTTGTTTTTCCGCATCTATAAGCGCTTCCTGTAATTGTTCTATTGATGTAACATGATATGTTTTCACACCATATCCAGCTGCGCTAGCTGCAAAATCAATTTTCATAATTGCCCCGTCTAATTTACGAGTTTCCTGGTTTCGATAGCGAAACTCTGTTCCAAAGCTCCCCATTCCATTACCCATTTGTAAGTTATTAATGCAGCCAAATCCGGAGTTATCAAATAATAAGACGTTAATTTTTTTGTTTTCTTGAAGACTTGTGACAAGCTCAGAATGAAGCATCTGGTAACTACCATCCCCTACCATTGCATATACTTCCTTCGATGGTTCAGCTAGCTTTGCACCAAGTGCGCCCGCAACCTCATAGCCCATGCAAGAGTATCCATACTCCATGTGATAAGTATTCGGTTTTCTTGATGTCCACATTCTTTGTAAATCACCCGGAAGACTTCCTGCCGCTCCAACGATGATTGCATCTTCATCAAGTAATGTATTGACTTGTCCAATGACTGCGGTCTGTGTTAATTGTGTACCAAGTGCGTCTACATACTCATTTAAATTTTCATCGAAATGACCTTCGACTTCTGGTGTGAAATCTTGACCTGTAAAGCGAATATTATGTAGACGTGATAATTCTGTTTCCCAAGCCTCTTTTGCATCAGCAATTTCTACTGTATAACTAGATCGATAATCAATTTCTTGCAGTTCATCTATTAGAGTAAGAAGCGCTTCTTTCGCATCCGCTATAACCTTTAATGCATCCAGCTTATTCGCATGGAATTCTGAAATGTTAATGTTTAAAAACTCAACTTCCTCATTTTGAAATAATTGTTTTGATGCCGTTGTAAAATCCGTAAACCTCGTCCCGATGCCAATTACAAGATCCGCTTCCTTTGCAATTGTATTAGCTGCTATATTTCCAGTTACCCCAATGCCACCAAGATTATATGGGTGACTACTTTCAATTGCACTTTTTCCAGCCTGTGTTTCTCCAAATGGAATGTGGAATGTTTCAGCAAACTGTTTTAACTCTTCTGCCGCTTCTGCGTACCTTACACCACCACCGCAAATCATAACTGGCTTTTTCTTTCTCTTAATCATTTCCACTGCATCCGCTAAGCTGGCTTTTGTAGGTAGACGACGTTCAATACGGTGAACACGCTTTTGGAAGAAGTAACTTGGAAAATCCCATGCTTCTCCTTGGACATCTTGTGGTAAACAAATTGTTACAGCTCCTGTATCTGCCGGGTTCGTTAAAACACGCATGGCTTGAATCATAGCTGTCATCAATTGTTCAGGACGATTTATCCGGTCCCAATACTTACTTACTGCACGAAAAGCATCATTTGTAGAAATAGATAAGTCATGTGTTTGTTCAATTTGTTGAAGAACAGGATCAGGTTGTCTCGTTGCAAATACATCTCCTGGAAGTAGTAAAACGGGAATATTATTTGCAGAAGCTGTTGCTGCAGAGGTAATCATGTTTGCTGATCCAGGACCTACTGAAGAAGTACATGCCATAATTTGCTTTCTATGTTTTTGTTTCGCAAAAGCCATCGCAGCATTTGCCATTCCTTGTTCATTTCTCCCTTGGTAAACTTCTAATTCCCCAGCGTCTTCTTCTAAAGCTTGTCCTAGGCCTACTACATTTCCATGACCAAAAATCGTAAAGATTCCCTTAATAAACTTTTGTTGCTTTCCATCAAACTCTACATACTGCTCGTTCAAAAATTTCACCAATGCTTGAGCCGTCGTCATTCTAACAGTTTGCATATGATTTGCTCCTTTCTATCTCTAACAGTCATTCTGCATATGAAAAAGGAGTATTAGGAATTTGATAGACTCCTAATACTTCCTTCTTATGTTTTACTACTTTCCTTACTTTTGCTTACAAGCAACTAAACAGATTCTACTTCTCTCTTAAAGATTACTTTTCCCAACGAGATGTAAGCATTTTCTTTCTTGTATAAAACTCAACGCCGTCCGTACCGTTCGCATGAAGATCACCATAGAAAGAGTCTTTCCAACCAGAGAACGGGAAGAATGCCATTGGCGCCGGAACCCCAACATTCACACCTAACATACCTGATTCAATAGTTTCACGGAATTGACGTACACTTGCCCCGCTATCTGTATAAATGCAAGCTCCATTTGCAAAACGAGACTCATTGGCAATTTCAATCGCTTCATCCAATGATTTCACACGAACAATAGATAAAACAGGAGCAAAAATCTCATCTTGCCAGATTTTCATTTCTTTTGTAACATGGTCAAAAATTGTTGGCCCAACGAAGTAACCAGCTCCTTTTACAGCTGTATCTTCGCGTCCATCACGAACTAATGTAGCGCCCTGTTCTACACCTGAATCGATGTAACCAATTGTGCGCTCTTTATGGTTATCACGAATAACTGGCCCTAAAAATACACCTTCATCAAGACCATTGCCAATCACAATTTTATTCGCTTCTTCTACTAATCTATTAACTAATTGATCTGCAATATCTTCTTCTACTGTTACTACAGAAGCAGCCATACAACGCTCACCAGCTGAACCGAATGCAGCACTAATAATTTGCTTTGTTGCTAGTTCAAGATTCGCATCATTTAATACAATGGAATGGTTTTTCGCACCCGCTAATGCTTGCACGCGTTTTAAGTTTTCTGTTCCTTTTTTGTATACATATTCTGCGACAGGTTGAGAACCTACAAATGAAATTGCCTTCACTAATTTATGTTCCAGAAGACCGTTTACTACATCGTGAGCGCCATTTATGATATTTAATACACCTTTTGGTAATCCTGCTTCTGCAGCTAATTCTGCTAGTCTTCCTGCTAGAAGTGGTGTACGCTCTGAAGGTTTTAATACAAATGTATTACCACAAGCAATTGCAAGTGGGAACATCCAGCATGGAACCATCATTGGGAAGTTAAAAGGTGTAATGCCGCCTATAACACCAATTGGGTAACGATACATACCAGATTCAATACCTGTCGCAATATCAGGAAGCTGTTTTCCCATCATTAATGTCGGAGCACCCGCTGCAAACTCAACGCACTCAATACCACGAAGAACTTCACCGTAAGCCTCGTTATAGCTTTTTCCATTTTCAATAGTAATCAGTTTCGCTAACTCTTCCCAGTTATCTACTAGTAATTGTTGATATTTAAATAGAATACGAGCGCGTTTTGGCACAGCCGTTTTAGACCAAGATTTGAACGCTTCATTTGCTGCTAATACAGCATGTTCAACATCTTCTTTTGTTGAAAGTGGTACTTGAGCGATTACTTCTCCTGTTGCAGGATTATATACAGCTTCCATCTTAGTTGAAATGGATTCTACCCATTCGCCGCCAATGTAGTTTTTTACAATTTGTGCTGTTTGAACTGTCATATTCATTCTCTCCCTTTTATGTAATGTAGAAGCGTCCAATAGGATACGCCCTTACTTGATTATTGATTTATAAAGTTTCTATACCAATTCCTCAGCCGTTTCCATGAATGCAGAAATCTCTGCCCTTGTTGGCATTGCATCAGAACAGCTATGTTTCGAAATAACGATTGAAGCAGAAGCGCCTCCTAATCGCATCGCTTGAGGAATCTCAAGCCCTTGCATTAAGCCATAAATAAACGCAGAAGCATATGAATCGCCAGCGCCAAACGTCTTTAACACCTTTGTTTTAAAGATACCGCCGCGGTGAGATTCCCCGTCTCTCGTATAAGCGATTGAACCATCTCCGCCGTGCTTAATTACGACGATTTTGGCATGATGAGAAAACCATCTTTCAGCCGTAACTTGGTCATTAGATTGTTCATAGTTTAATAGTTTTTCCATCATATCGAATTCTTCACGCGTTCCAATAATGACATCAGATTTTTCAGCCGCTAGATTGTAATACACAGCCGTTTCAGCTTCTGACTGCCATGTATAAGGGCGGTAATCCACATCAAAAAATACAACTACATCATGCTTACGCGCATATTCTAACACTAAAAATACCGCCTCGCGAGAAGGACTTTTCGCTAAAGCTGTTCCTGAAATTAAGAGTGCTTTTGATTGTTTAATATATTCCTCAGATACCTCTGTTGGATCAAGGTTTAAGTCTGCGACATTGTCGCGATACATTAAAATACTGCAATCTTCAGGGCTTTTAATTTCTGTAAATGCTAAACCTGTCACTGCACCTGTACGATCGATACGTATCTGATCTGTATTAATATTGTTGTCCTTTAGGTACCCAGTAATAAAGCGGCCCATTTGGTCATCGGACACTTTACCGATAAATCCTGTTTGTAAGCCAAGACGTGCAGCACCAATCGCAATATTCGCAGGAGAACCTCCTACATATTTAGTAAATGTTCTTGTTTCTTCCATTGGACGTTGTGTTTCATTAGCATTTAAATCAACGCATAAACGTCCAACTGCAATAAGGTCTAATGGACAATCTTCTTTAAAAATAAGTGGATTCATTGTTACTACCTCCCATGCTTTATGAAAGAATGAATGATATGGTTTATATTTTTATAAACCTGCTATTCATTACTCTTTATCTATTTAGAAGTAAGCGCTCTCTTTATTGGTTTAATGCAGGCTGTTTATGTTCAATTTGTACAGGTTTTCCTGTTAGTAAGGATTCCTTCGCAGCCTTCGCAATTCGCTCTGCTTGTAATCCATCATTACCACTGCAAATAACAGCTTGTCCTTCTATAATTGACTTTGTAAATTGTGTTACTTCCTCAATGTAAGCTTGCGTGTAACGCTCTAAGAAGAAATAAAGCGGCTTATCTTTTACAACACCTTCTGTTTTTGACACTTGAACTGTTGTCGGGCAGCAATTATCCGCAGCAACCGCGCCTTTTTCACCAAACACTTCTACACGCTGGTCATATCCATAAACAGCTTGGCGGCTATTATCAATTACCCCTAAAGCTCCATTCGCAAATTTTAATGTAACAATTGCAGTATCAACATCATCTACTTCCTGAATGGATGGATCAATTAATGTTGTTCCATATGCAAATACTTCAACGACTTCACTATTCATCACATAACGAGCCATATCAAAATCATGAATCATCATATCCATAAACAATCCGCCTGAAGAACGAACATATTCTATACTTGGCGGTTGTGGATCGCGTGACGTAATTTTTAAAATATGCGGCTGCCCCACTTCGCCTTGTTGAATAAGATCATATACTTTCCTGAAGTTAGGATCAAAACGACGATTAAAACCTACTTGAAGAGATACTCCCTGTTCTTTTACCACTTCTAATGCTTCTAAAGTTTCTTCTACCGAGAAACTAACAGGCTTTTCGCAGAAAATATGTTTTTTCGCAAGAGCCGCTTCTTTAATAAATTGCGCATGTGTATTTGTTGGTGAGCAAATAAAGACAGCATCAATTTCTGGATCTGTTAATAAATCCTGATAGTTTGTAGTCAGAGTGGAAATTCCTTTATCTTGAGCCCACTTTTCTAGATGACTAATTACTACATCTGAAACCGCTTTAATTTTCACTTGTGGCATAAGCTGCAAATTATCAACATGTAGTTTCCCAATTCGTCCAGCACCAATAATCCCAATTTTTAAAACGTTCATATGATTTCTCCCTCTATATTAAAATTTAAGAAACGAAATGAAAGCCTATAGGGTTTAGCGTATTAAATTAAGTTAAGCGCTTTCCCTATTTTTTCTTCATTATACACACTTAATTCTAAATTGAAAACATTTTTATTTTTTTGAATACTCCTCTTTTCATTCGAATTTTAAATTCCATCAATATACGTATTACATAAAAATAAAAATTAATAATTAGAAATATATACTCTAAAAAGCTACAAATATAATCTTTTAAAATATTGATATAACAAAGATAACGAAGCCTTTTATATAGTAATCCTCCATCTATAAGGTATTTTTTCTTTTCATACTCACTATTATTTTATTGTCCAATAAGTAAATAGAATGACTCTATAAAAGAAAGTTGTAAATTGTCAAAAAATTTAATTGACGACCTCATAATGTAAGCGTATACTTTTTTTATCAAAAAGAATTAAGCGCTTAACCAAAAAATAACTTATCGGTGGTGGGAGAATGAACGCTATTAGTTCAAACAAAACATTTATGGACAAGATTGGGATCCCTTCTAATTTAACTTGGGGATACATAGGGATTATCGTTTTTATGATTGGGGACGGGTTAGAACAGGGATGGTTATCCCCTTATCTCGTTGAAAAAGGACTAACGCTAGAACACGCTGCTTTCCTGTTTACTATTTACGGAATTACTGTATCTGCTTCTTCTTGGTTTTCTGGGGTATTTGTACAAATGTGGGGACCAAGAAAAGTCATGACATTTGGTTTAGTATCATTCATTTTAGGATCAATCGGGTTCATAGGTATTGGAATTCAACATATGAATTATCCCGTAATATTAATTTGCTATGCCCTACGAGGGTTCGGTTATCCTTTATTTGCTTATTCTTTTCTAGTTTGGGTATCTTACAGTACGCCTCAACAAATGCTTTCAAGAGCAGTTGGCTGGTTCTGGTTCGTATTCCAGCTAGGGCTTAGTGTTATAGGAGCCTTTTATTCTAGCTATATGGTTCCGAAAATCGGAGAAATCGCTACATTATGGAGTGCTTTAATTTTTGTTGTCGTCGGTGGATTATTCTCAATTGTTGTGAATAAGGATAAATTTAAGGCACAATCCGTAAGCGCTAACAAATCAAGTGAATTACTAAAAGGCATTACCATCGCATTTGAAAATCCTAAAGTTGGTATAGGCGGTATTGTAAAAATTATAAACTCGGCCGCTCAGTTTGGATTTGTTGTTTTCCTACCTACCTATATGATGAAATATAATTTTACGATGACTGAATGGCTTCAAATTTGGGGTACTCTATTCTTTGTAAATATGGTGTTTAATATTATTTTTGGTATTGTTGGAGACAAGTTTGGTTGGGTAAATACAATTAAATGGTTCGGAGGAGTCGGTTGCGGTATTGTAACTCTTGCACTCTATTATGTACCACAAATGGTAGGACATAATTATTGGGCAGTATTATTTGTTGCCTGTTGCTACGGAGCAACACTTGCCGGGTATGTACCTCTTACCGCATTAGTCCCATCTTTATCTCCTGAAAATAAAGGAGCTGCAATGTCTGTCTTAAATTTAGGTTCAGGATTATCAGCATTCGTTGGGCCATTAGTAGTAACTGTTTTCATCGGTCCATTAGGTGTTGGCGGCGTGATGTGGATCTTTGCTGGTTTGTATTTCTTTGGTGCATTTTTAACTCATTTCCTTACTATTCCAAAGGAGAATGAGATGGAGCAGGATTTAAATACGAAAAACGGTGAGCAATTCTCTGTATAAATCCTAAATATAAAAGAAGGTCATCGTAACTAACTATACTTAGTTACGATGACCTTCTTTTTGTTACATTCAAATAGGCTATTAAAAAATTTGTCATGTAATATCCTTTACTGAGGATCGCTCTACTAACTGAGGAATAATTGTAATTTTTTGCTTAGCATGCTCCTTCATTTCCATCGTTTTTAGCAGTTGTTCAAACGTACAGGCTGCCATTTGTTTAATGGGTTGCTCAATTGTTGTTAACCCTGGATCTGCAATCTCAGCATAGATTGTATTATCAAATCCGATTATTGATAAATCTTCCGGAATTGAAAGTCCTTGTTTTCTTGCTTCATTCATAAGGCATATAGCGATCAAATCTGTACAAGCAAAAACGGCTGTAGGCCTGTTAGGCAAATGAAGTAATTCCTTACTTGCACGTTTACTATCTTCCACTGTCGAATAGCAGCTAATGATAGCCTCATCATCTAACGAAATCCCTGAATCCGTAAGAGCTTGTTTGAAACCATTCAATCTCCCTAAGCTACTTTTTCTATCCTTCTCCATCATAATCGTTAAAGATGTATGGCCTTTCTGCGTTAAATAACTTCCAGCTAGATACCCTCCCCTCATATCATCAGTTGTCACAACATGAGTCGTGATGGAAGGATGATCTACAGTGAATAATACAAGTGGCAAATCTCGATTTACGATTTTTTTTACAAGTTTATAATCATTTAGCTCCGTTGCAATAATAATGCCATCTACTTGCTTTTTAAATAATAAATCAATGTATTCATGCTCACGTTTTGTTTGATGGTCTGTACTACATAAAATGAGTGTATACCCTGATTCACGTGCACTATTTTCAAAAGCTCTTGCTACTTCAGCAAAAAATGGGTTTGAGATATCTGGGACAAGTACCCCAATTGTATATGTTTTTTTACCTGTTAACGCTGCCGCTACACTACTTGGTTGGTAATCTAATTCATCCATTACCTGATTTACTTTGTTTATTGTTTTTTCACTAATACGTCCAGTTTGATTAATTACCTTGGATACAGTCGCTATTGATACACCTGCTTTTTCCGCAACATCATAAATTGTTGGTTTCACTTTAATTATCCCTTCTTAATCATCTTTTTCTATATTTTATCATAAATATATTTTGCTTCTTGGTACACAAAAGGAATTCTTTTGAAATTTGTAAGTATTTTTATATACAGGATTAGTTTCTCTCATTTACGTAACACCGAATTCCAAGTTAATATTCCAACTAAAAAACATACCACTGTATGAATGGCTTTTTACGGACAGCATACCTCGATAAAAGGAAAAAATATATTTTGATCCCAAAAAAGCAAAGGCGAAAAACTTAGCGCAACAATATTGTGTACCTACTTTTATGTTACGAAGCTTCCTCTCCTACAGTTAAAAGCATATATAATCCCATAAAAATTAAATGTAGCAACAAAACTTTCACCCAAGAACTGCATTTACACTATTAAAATTAATTATTAACAAATAAATTATAAAATTGAATATTATAATATCGATATAGATTCAGTCATAGAAAAATGTCAGTAAAAAAATTAAAAATGAATTAATAACAAAAAAGAAGTTTAAAATGCTGCTGCAACAATGATTACGGAGTTAGAGAAAGGAATATTAAATTGTAAAATCGACAATTTTACAATTCATTCATCAAAAAATCCATGCATCGGTACACCAATATTACTAATAAAATTAAAAAAATTCTTATAACAAAGTGTAGAACAAGCTATCACTGAGATTGCTTCACAAATTTAATAAATATAGCTTGCTAGAATATACGGCTTCCCACCTACTTGCCTATTTTCAGCACCAAAACTTATTACAAGTTACACTCCTATATTTCCACTTTAATACTAAAATCGATTTCAACAAACAAAGAAGGTTGCTAATAATGAAACTATCTTCTTTTCTATTGTAAATTGAAGGAATAACCTAAAATCTATTAGCAATTTTCTACCTTTCCTATTGATGAATTAAATTATTTATTTATTTATTAAACCTATTATTGCTCACTATATTTACTAAAAGTATTAATATATAATATTAGGATGATAGAAATTACGAGGTGAACTAAAGATGTATCCACAACTACTATTCGTATATACCGAAAACTTACGTAACTGTTTTAATAATCAAAACTTTTGTTTTACAAATGATTTCGATATTTCATTTGTTTCTAATCAATTATTAATCCATCCAAAGTCAAATCCCTATATTGATCTTTTTGGAGAAAAAATAAGTAATATCAACTTAATTGTTGGGAAAAATGGGGCTGGCAAGTCTACTTTATTAGATTTAATAGGCTCTCCAAAAACTGAAAGAATGTCTTTACTTAATAGACATAATGGGAATTTTTTTAGCTATATCATGTTATACCACCTAAAAGATAATGAATTTATTTTAGAAGGAACAAACTTTAATATTATAAAAAATTTAGAGGGAGTCCCAAAAGGAATATCTCATGAATACAGTATAATAATTACTTATGACTATAAGAACTGTAAAGCTTTCTATAAAAAATACATTCAGTCCAAAACAAATTCAAAAAAACAAGCCACTGAAAACGAAATTGCACATATTCTATACTATAAAAATAGACCAAATTATAACTGGATTAAACACGAAAGCGTTGTTGATCAAGATACACATGTTGGAGTTAATAGACAATATCTAAACAAAACTTCATTATTTTCAATATATGGATTTCTTGCAGAAGAGTCTGACGCTAAACAAGCATTAAGATTATCAAACATTGATAACCTTTTTATAAAAATAGAGCCAGGTCATATATATAGCTTAAATATTTATTACGAAGAATTTTTCGAGTTATACGGTAAACATTTAGATTCTATCTTAAGTTTAGATGAGGAAATGTTAATTCCTCATCTTCAAAAAAAAGAATTACCTTACTCTAAAAAACAACTATATATAATAAAATTTTTAGAAATATTCACTTTAAAAATTGTGGATTGTGCATATAGATTAATTAAAACACCTCAACAAAAAGAGGAATTCTCTAAAGGGCTTAATAACATTATTCAATCAAACGAGCATCCTTGTAAAAATTATAAAAATAGATTAGATTACCTCGAAGAAACAATTGAATTTTCTGATGGTTTCATCGAAAATATAGAGAAATATTCCAATGGTTATTACATATTTGCAACGGAATTGTTAATTCTTTTCAATTCTATCGACGAATTATATTATACTAACGCTAATACTATTGATATTCCCTTAAGTGAGGGCATCAAACCTAATATTAGCAATATTTTATCCTTTGTCCAAAAGAAACTTCCGGGATTTATGCATGACTGTATAGATTTTAAATTCGGGAATATGAGTTATGGCGAAACTGCATTTATAAATATATTTTCAAATATATTTAATTCCATTTCCATTGCTGATATGAATAGTAAATTGAAGACAATTATAATAATTCTAGATGAACCCGATTTAGCTTTTCATCCAGAATGGTCAAGAAACCTAATTTACTATTTATACAACATGTTAAATAATGTGGTACTTTCAAGAAATGTTAAATTCCAAATATTTATTACAACCCACTCTCCTTTTATTGTATCCGATATTCCTAAAGAACTCATAACATGTATAGAGATTGTAAATGACAACGGAAATACATATAGAGTTGTTAAAAAAGCCGAGTTTGGACTTATGGGGAATTTTTATGACATTGTACAAAATAACTTTTTTATGTCATCACCCATTGGAGAATTTGCCAAGCAGCTTTTCAAAAAAATATTAAGTAATATAAATATGTTAGAAAAGATAGATAAAAATGAGCGGGCATATGAAATTGAATCTATCAAACTTACAATCAATTCTATTGACGAATTAATTATTAGAAAAAAATTATTACAGTATTTAAATGAAAAACAAGTTGAATTAGGAGAGGGTTCTGTTGATTAAGCTTGATTCTACTATTTTAGAAAATTACAAACAGGAATATTCAAAAAACACACTAAATATAATAAATGCTAACTATAAAGTTAAAAAATCTAAGATGCAACAATTAAATCTGTTCAACTCCCAAAAATTAGAAATATTATTTGGCAATTGGAGCATAAAATTTCTAAATGATTTATTAAATCAGCCAATCGAGTATATTATCAAAAATTATAGTGAAGTAAAAAAATATTATGAGGTGGCACAAATGGTTAACTACAGCAAGTTCAAAATTAATCATGAACTTGCAAGATATGGATTAAAGAAAAATACTTCTTCAAGACAAGATTTTAGAAAACAGTTTGTACAAAAATATTCTAATGATTGGCTAACAAAAATTCTAAAAAAGCATCCTGAATATTTTAAGACTGATGTTAATTTCAAAAAAATGATTAAAGAAGTTAAAGAACAACTTCTTAATCTTAATGAATTAATTTCACATTTTATAAACTATGATTTTATTGACCCTATAACTCGACATGA
Organism: Bacillus thuringiensis; assembly: GCF_022095615.2. Classification (NCBI taxonomy): domain Bacteria; kingdom Bacillati; phylum Bacillota; class Bacilli; order Caryophanales; family Bacillaceae; genus Bacillus; species Bacillus thuringiensis. Next base: position 45,711 of record NZ_CP155560.1, on the reverse strand, counting down.
ATTACTAGTAAGTATGGATATACCGGTTTGTCCATACTGTAATAGACAATACATAACATCTTATTATTCAGACAACAATCTAAAGAAAACTACTGCTGATTTAGATCACTTTCTACCCAAATCATATTTCTCATTATTTTCTTTAAGTCTACATAACTTTGTACCGTCTTGCCAAATTTGCAATTCAAGATTCAAATTAAATAAAGGTCTAGAAATTATAAATCCTTATATCGATAATTTTCATGCTAAATTTACCGTATCTCTAAAAAAAGATTCAGAAATTGACTCAATTCTAGGGGTAGATTCCGAGTTTGAACTAAGTTTAAAAATTATTGAAAAAAATCTAAATAAAAAAATCATTATTAAAAACACCGCCGATTTATTCCAACTAAATAATGTATACCAAATCCATAAAAATTTAGTAAGGGAAATTTTATATAAAAATAGAGTGTATACAAAAACTCATAAAGAACAATTAAAAAAATTATTTGAACAAGATATGAAGTTAACTGAAACTGATATTAACCTTTTTTTATACGGAAATGATCTTAGCCCGGATAACTTTCATCTTAAGCCCTTATCAAAATTATCTTATGATGTACTAAAAGATATCGATGTTACAAAATAAAAGGTATTCCGATAATATCATTCTAGTAAAAATTCAATTTTATTAACATCTCAAATTGAATTACCCTTATATTAAATAATAGAAGTCGATTTATTGTTGCATTATCTATGTCACTTTCAACCATAGATATGGTTAAGAAGATTAGTCTTGAACTGTGATACCCTTTATAGTCAACTTTCCATATTTTGTATAGAGATATCTCCTTCTAAATTGTCATTGATGCCTCTTTCAAGTCCTAATGCACATTTTAAAAAGAGCACTTTTAAAAATTGCTCTTTTTACTTTGCATGTCACCCATCCTAGGATGAATTGAGATTTTAACTTATGAATAACTTATGAAATTATTACCAATCCTACATATAGATTGGTAACAGCCAATCTTTATCCATAATGAATCTCTAATTTTCTTGAATTCTCCCTGAGGCAAGACGGCTATTTTTTTATAGCTGCCTTGCTTGAATTAATTATAAATATTTACACATGCTATTAGCGGAATGCTTGAATCATTGTCATTGAAAATGTTCAGCACTTCCGCTCCTTAAGAGAACAGTCTACGCAACTGTTCTCTTTCTTATTTCCTTTTTTCACACATATAATATGACAAGCATTATTAACTCAGCTACAATCAATAACATTGCAACATTCTCAACATTTCCTCAACAAATTCTCAATATTTTTCATGGACAATAGCACACTTTCTCAACAGTTTTAATATCTTAATATTAGATACTGAAAGGAGGTGTTGAAAAATGACTTGGTTTATTATTTTAGGATTTATGCTTATTTTAATAATAAGCGGTTTTCATGCACATAGTATTCATATCATTTTCAAAATAGGTTCAGATACAAAAGCTGGGCCAAGTTGGTCTTTCGTTAATAAAATAAACTTCCAAACATTAAGAGAATTAATAAAAGGACTAAATAAGGATAAACTTAAAATCCTTACAATAGGAGAACTTGTTATTCCTTTAAGTTTCTTTAATAGGTTATTTAGCAAAACATTAATATTTCTATTCCTATTCTTTTACTCTCAATACTTAAACTAACGTAATATGAGATGAGTTAAAGAATAACAATCACTGAGCGTAGCAAGCCAACAATCGATCGCCTATGATGAGCTGGGCCTGAAGAATTAAACAAAAAATTAAGCGGCTGTCTGAATGTGAGTCCGGTATTGTACTGGACTCATTCTTTTTAGTGTACTTTGATTTTTTTACGATTGTAATGACCTCTATAATTATCTAATACTATCTTAATATGTTCTATACTTTCGAATTTGGTAAGATAAATTACTCTTACTTTGTCTTGTTCTGTAATTCCATCTCTTTCTGAAGGAAGACCTTTAACTTTTTTAAGTATTCGATTTCCATACATAAACATTCATTTTCATCTTTTAATGCCTCAATAGCCTCTTCAATAGCTGCATTATCTATCTTTGATTTTGTATTTGTATTTCCCATAGCTGGATCCCCTTTCTTCTTTTATATAGGAAATCCATGTCTTATAAATCATATATTTCCTTTCATCTACGAACTATTTCAATGAATTCCTTAAGAAAAACAATTCATTTATTTCCTTTGTTTTTAATCTATTTCTAAATATATCAGATCCACCCATTGAAAAATCTCCCTATATTCATTCCATATTCCTCTCTCCTAAATGGATCGTAGTACATATTATCCTCAATACATTTATAGGTTTTTATAGGATTTTTAACAAAATCTTCTTACATTTAAATAGACATAACACTTTATTCTGTCAACTCCATCTATATTGATAAATATGAAAAATCTAATTTATTTGACATTTCAATGACTTATAACAGGAAAATATATACATTAAATGAAACCTGATATATCTTTAATTTGTAAGTTGTAGTTAGTTGGCCAACTTTCCATACAATTTAATAATTTAAAATATGGGGGATCTAACATGAATCAAGTATTTAGAAAAAGTAAGAAAAAAATGGTGTATCTAGTTGGTTCACTTCTAATTTCTCTATCAATGTTTTCAACTACTAGTTTTGCAGCTACAGAAGGTGCTGTAAAAAGCGTTACAAATAGTACCTATACTGGAATTGCAGCTGATATAAATCTACCAAAATCAGTTGTTGTTAAAGATGGGTATGTGAATTGGTATTTAGGTATTGGAGCATCTAAAGTTGAGGGTGGTATTTCCAAAACACCAAGTGGATATAAAGTATTTCTAAATTCAGGGTATAATGAATCAGGTCAAAACAGTAAGTATTGGAACACACAGTATGATGAATCAATTAAAGATGGTGACCGAGTAAACCTTAAACTCGTTAATAACGGAAATGGTACGGTTACTATGTATGTAAATGGAAACCCTAGATATGCAAATCAGCCTGTATATGGCTCATTTTCTCAATATGAACCAGTAAAAATGGTTCAGGGGGTTGAAGATACTGGACGTAATTCCTTTAGCCAAGCTAGCTTTTCAAACGTACTTCTAAGAACAGATACATCTGGGGCTACCTACAAAAGTTGGAACGGTTCAATTTCTTCCTCATTTTCAAGGCACGGTACTTATGGTAACAATTTCACAGTTTATTCTCAAGTACCATTAAGCGCAAGTTTACGCTAAAGGTGTTATTTGAATCATAATGTTTTTATGAAAAAGTAGTTGCACTTTGAAGTGCACCCCAATTGTTAGACACAGTCTAACAATTGGAGGTGCATTTTTTATATAGAATACATTGTAATAGATATTTGCGCCAACATAAATGATATCTTTCAACTTTTCCAAAAATAAGCTGTTTATTTAAATGTTATGTACAAAAAAACGTAGAAATATTTAATTTCTACGCTTTTTATAGGTTAATCAATTCATTCGTTTACTATTACAATTCCTCAAATTCATCAATTTCAGCTTTACGCTTTAAAAATAGTTCCATATCTTTACTCTCTCTTTCTATTAAACCAAGAGCATGTGTATCATCCAAGGCTAACTCTTTATATCCCCATATATAATCTATAGTTGTATCTTTGACATGTCTGTGTTCTGCACAATACCATTCTATAGGTTGTAACGCATCAGATATTTTAAATAATTCTGCTGGATACCATGATGGCATATTTTCACGTTCTCCTAAGATTAAGTATGTTAATTCACCACTTTGTAACTTACATATGCCATAAACAACATACTCCTTTTTAATAACTAAGTTAAATATTTCCTCGGTTGCCTTTGTTAGATAATCTCCAATGTTGTACAAACAAGTTACTTTCATAATAAACGCCCCTTATTTAATTTTTATCTCTAAATTTAAAATCATCAAATTCACCACTTTTTATATTTTTAACATATTGTATTTCCACACCATTTACACTATGGGCCATTTTGACCTATCCACCTTCATTAGGCCATCAAGAATCTATCATAGTTATCCTTATTTCCTGATACTCCCTGGTGATTCAATTTTTACTTAACACTAAACAAACGTAGGAATCAATCATCCTACGTTTGTTTATAAAAATCTATTTATTTAATAATATTTTTTACGTTTCCAATACGTATATCCCCATCATGATGATACTTAATAATAAACCCCATATATAGTGAATATATCCAGGTATCAAAACTAACAGCTGTAACATCATATATTACATTTAAAACTTGATGTAAATTTGTTTTAACGTATTCCCCGAAAGAATTCTCCTTCCTCAAGTGTGTGAAGGGCGTAGCCCAACGATAGGTGGGAGATGAATTCCGGTTTGGCATAGCCAAAAACTTTTGATAAACTAACTATATGAAGTTCTTTGATAACTTGATATAGAAGGTTGCAGGAAGAAAATAGAGTGCGAAAACCAAGCCAATCGGTTCCTGCGTAAAATATCAACCGTACCAAAAGAGCATCCATACGTTGGACATCTAGGGGTGGAACACCCCGAAGTAACGCTCAGGGAGACGAAAGGTTACTTTCGTCGTGGAACTGAGAAGCTCCCACTTCAAGCTTTGCTAAGTGGCGAGTAGTTCACTTACTGGTACTCTAGCATTATCCCAAATAATATATACTGTCTGAGAATATGTTCCAAAAGAGTTCTGTAGATAAAATTTTATTTCATCCTCATTATATAAATCACCATAGTTTTCAATGTTGGACCAATCTACTCTTCCCCATTATGTAATAGGGAATGTATTTTCAAAACTTTTTACTACCATTTTCCCTTGAGTATTCTCTAAAATTTCAATGTCTTCACCTAATGCTTCAATACACTCTTCCAACAATGTTGCCATTTTATTACCTCATTTATTTAGATATTTTAATAATGATTTAAAGGTTTCTTGGTCTCCTTCAAAAGGAACTGCATATTTAATTGCTTAATCTTTTTTCCATTTCTAAAATCTTCTACATTTATATGCATCCCTTTACTAGGGTCATAATCTAATCGCCATCTTGCTTTATGATTAGCTGTCTCTCTGCCAACAATTTAACCATAACCAGCACTTTTTTCCATTGTTCCTATAAATGGTTGTGTAGGTTTCGAATAAAGTTTGATTGAAAATACCTCATAAACCCTTAATTTATGATAAATAAAAAGAAACTATTTTGAAAAAGGTTTGATCCAAATGGTTTCTTTGCTTATTAATTAGTATAGTAATTTTATAAAAAAGTTTGATTATTTTTATTCAACTACAGCTTCCCGACAGTTATTTTTGAATATAGTTCACTATCTAAAGATACTTCACCTACTTACAACAAACTTCTACTATCCCATCGCTGTCAGCAGAACCATAATTCCATTAGTTAAACCATGAATGATAACTGACGGCCAAATTGAATTGGTTCGTTCATACGCCCATGCAAAGACTATACCACTTAAGAAGTTTACAGGCATCGCATTATAAGTTGGAATGTGGACAACGGTAAAGATTAATGAGCTTAGAAAAATAGCCCCTATCATACCAAAACGTGTACGTAGCCATCGATATAAAAAACCACGATAAAATATCTCTTCATATATCGGTGAAATTATCGCCGCAGAAACGAAAGCAATAAGAACAGTGAAGAAATTTACGCTTTGCTGTATCGCCTCAGTTTTACTGTTCTCATAAGAATTCCCAATAAAGCTAGTAAGCACCATTACTATTACATCACCAACTAGTAACATAATAGTTAATAAGAGAATAAATTTCCAGCTCTTCATAGAGAACGACCTAATTCCCACTTCACTCCAAGAAAGTTTCTTTGGACGAAGGACCATAAAATACTCACCTAAAACTAAAACAATCGCCATTGTTAATCCTGTTAAAGTTCCTGAATATAACTCATTGTTAAACCACTGAAAATAAATAGGTTTTACTAAGAATTTTATGCATCCTATAACAAATACAAATTCGAGTAGCATCATTAATAGAAATTCTTTTAATCCCCAAGGGTCTTGTTCCTTCCAATTCATGTCCTTTTTCTTCATACATCATTCCTCTTTCTTTGTATGATATAACCTAACTATAATGGGTGACGTAACGTCACTTACAACCTTTATTTTCAGGGGGAATTAAATAAATCGATGGATTACAGGAGGATATGCATCCACACGACTTAATTTCAATCCCACAATAAAAATACCCCTTTAGATATGATTACCTAAAGGGATAAAGCATCGCGACTTTGTTCAAAACATCGCGACTTTACTTCAAATCTACAGGTTGAGAATCTGCCCCAAAATCCCCCAATAAGCTCATTGTTTTATTTCTTGCTTGTTCATATGTTTGAACCTTATCAAGAACAATCTCTCCTGAACGACCACCTTTAGCAGCTACTTCTAGTGCCTTTCCTTTCTTTTCAAGATCGCCAATCTTCCCTACAACCTTACCAACAATTCGTGCTGTACGACCAGATACGACGGCCAATGTACCCCATACATAATCGTCTGGACCGTATTTTTGACCTGTAACTAAGTCTTCCCCTTTGATAATTTGTCCAATTTCTTTTCCTGTACCAATTATTGGTGTAATACCCAATACGAATGATAAATTATTAAATCAAGATTTATTATTATGCAAAATTACATTCCAATTGTAGTTGATAATCATTCTTATTGTAACTATAATGATTACATGTTAGGTGATATTCAAAAGTTATTTACAAATTAAACCTAACTTCGCATTTAACTACAACCGGAATGGAGATGTTATAAGGTATGAAAAAAATCATTTTAGCTAGTGCAATAGGAATTGCAGCTCTTGCAGGCACAAATCTACCAGGATTAGAAGTAACAAAAGCAAGTGCAGCTTCTATCGAGTCAAATTTATCAACAATTGAAGGGCGTGTAGTTGAGGTTACTGATAATGTTATCTCTGTTGAATCAACAAAGTATTCAGAGCCTATCAGTATTTATTTAAACTCTACACCAAATGTAAAAGTTGGTGATCATATAAAAGCTACTGGTGCAATGATGCGTAATTTTACGGACTATATGATTGCAGAGTCAATTGAAAAGGTTAAAGGTACTGATACATTACACCAGGGAAGTTATCTAAAACATGTTTTTGCATACGAATATGAAATAGGACATGTTACAAAAGTAGATAAGTTTAAATCTGGAATAGAAGAATATAATTATGTAATTGTTCAATATACTGGAAATGACGGAAGTAAACGTAATGTTACAGTTTATTTAACACACGGGCAGAAATTTAATGTAGGTGAAAAGGTTAAAGTTCATATGGCGAACGCTGAAAGAAGTAATGAGTGGTCGATAACAGATGAGATTGAAAAAGTTAATGATTCTCAAGCATTAACTGATGATCGATGGATTTGGTCTTAATATAAAATTGTATTTTTTCTCTTATTGAAAAGAATTATTTGTCTTGGTTAATTTCTTCTGTTAGTAATATGAAGAGTTGAAATTTTATCCAACCAACTAAATGTATAAACCTTTTAATTGAAAAGAACTTGTAGACAAAACTACAAGTTCTTTTTACTTTTCCAAATAATAAGAGAAAGTAAACAAATATTCAAAACTTCGTATTTATAAACCAATCTGTTCAAAATCGATGGTATATTCTATAGCAATATTGGTTCTTTAGTGGCTGGTAAAAACTCGATACTCATAGCGTAATGTAATAGCAAATTGATATATTCTTGATTTGGTTCTAAACAATGTACATTCTTCAGATATCCTTGCGTATACGAACAAGATGGTATAGCTACAGATAGTTCTTCTACAGATTCTAATAAAGGCATTATGAGCTCTAAAGCTTTCTGTTCATCATTAGTTAGATTCGTATTAAAAAACTTCTCTATATACTTTTCTTGTTTCATTAACATAATATCGTATCCAAAACCTTGTAAACTATTTATAAATTGGTCCCATTTAAGTTGATTGGGATTACAAATATGCATGGTTTTATTTACTGTATTGGCCTTATAGGATAATTCAGTAATAGCTAAACTGCCATAGTCTACAGGCGTTAAATCTACATACGTATTGATTTCAGGTGCTATGCTAGATAAGCATATCCCTTTCAACAATCTATAAAAAGCGTTTTCATTAATATTGAATTGAAATTTACCCGTTTTAGAGTTACCCACTAAATTCCCCACACGGTATATCGTAGCACGAATCCCTTTTTCCATTGCCTCTCTGACCATTTTCTCGCCTTGAAACTTACTTTCTAAGTAGACATTATCTAAATTTTGACCTCTATCAAAATTAGACTCAAGGAATTCAAATTCTTTTGGATCGCTTTCAGCCTGTCCAGCTACACTTAAAGTCGATATATAATGAAAACGTGCATTTGTATTCTTAGCTAATTCCAATAAATATTTTGTAGACTGAACATTTACCTTTTGAAAATGCTCACGTTCTCCATAGTGTCTAACTTCTCCACCACAATGTATGATTGACTCTACCTTATTATTTAAATGGTCCAATTGCTTTGAATCTAGACCTAGATTTATCAAAGATAAATCTCCTTCAATTAATTCTACTCTCTCCTCCAACTTTTGGAGAATTTCTTTACCGAAATAAAACATCATTCTTTCTTCTAACTTTGAACCAATTACTTGATCCTCATTATTTCTTACTAGACAGTAAATAGTCGTAGATGGCAACTGTAATAAGCGTTCTAAAATGTGTGCTCCTAAATATCCTGTAGCCCCTGTAAGGAAAACTGCTTTTGGATAATTCACCCTATCTATCTCACATTCTTCTATTTTATTTCTTTTACAAGCAGGAGGCGTTATCGTTTCATTTTCCATACATGCGACATTCATATTTTTCTCTTTCTTGAACGACATATCTTCCATTTCTTCAATATGAGAGGCTAATTTTTCTATTGTTCTATACTTAAAGAAATCTTGGATTTTCAAGTTAGGGTATAACGGTTTTAATTTGACTAATGACGGCATAACTTTTAAAGAATGTCCACCCAAATTAAAGAAATCATCTTTTAAACCTATAGATTTAATGTTTAGAACTTCGGACCATACTTTTGCAATGTTTTTTTGCACTTTAGTCTGAGGCTTAAGTATAGACTCATCTTTTTGCTCATTATCAAACTCTATTTCTGGCAGTTTTTCGAAATCAATTTTCCCATTAGCCGTTATTGGTATTTCTAACACATGAGAGTAATATTTAGGGATCATATATTCTGGCAATACTTTTGATAAATGCAAAGCTAACTTATTTTTCTCTATTTCTAAACCGTCCACTGTTTTATAATAAGCTTGCAGTAACATCCCATCTTTCGTTTGTGTTACCACGGCTTGATTTATCCCCTTAAGTTGTAACATTGCATCTTCTATTTCCCCTAGTTCAATTCTGTGCCCTCTAATTTTAACTTGCTTATCTTTTCTTCCCATAAATTCTATATTTCCATTTGGTAACCACTTTGCTAAATCACCTGTTCGGTATAACCTTTTACTGTTATCTTTTGAATATGGATTTGCAATAAATGCCTGTTTTGTTTTTTCTTCCTGCTTCCAATACCCTTGGGCCAATCCTAAACTCTCAATATATAATTCGCCCATGCCCCCTACCGGACAATGTTGCATATATGAGTTCAATATATGAACCTTTGTATTAGAAATTGGAATACCAATCGGTATGCTACCTAAAATGTTATTTTCGCATTCTAATTCTGGTATGAAATAGTACATCGCTGAAACAGTTGCTTCAGTAGGACCATACTCATTTACCAGTTGCACTTGGTTTTTAAAAGTATCTTGCCAACTCCTAATAGCATTTGTTGATGCAGCTTCTCCTCCCATTATCATAAATCTTAAAGAACGTATCTTCTCGCTATCCGGTTTAGTTAATGATGTCGATAATTCATTAAAAAATACTGTTGGTAAATCAGAAATAGTTGCTTGTATTTCTTGGACTGCTTGGGCATATTCGACAGTTGAATAGCGCTGTTCATCATTTAATACATACAGCTCCGCTCCATTTAACAAAGTAGAAAAAATTTCCGATACAGAAGAATCAAAACTATGAGAATAAAACTGTGTTACTTTATCATTTGGAGAAATCTGAAATACTTCATTTCTCCATTCAACTAAATTTAATACTCCTTTATGCGTTAATAATGCACCTTTTGGTTTGCCTGTTGATCCTGAAGTATAAATCACATATGCCAAATCATCTGGCTTATTAAAAATTTTCACATCATCATTTATAGTCGTACGATATATATCCTCTATTATTGAAACCTTATAATTGCTTAAATTCAAATGACTTTTGTATTTGTTACTCGTTATAATTCTACATGCCTCGCTATCACTAACTATATAATTTATTCTATCCTCAGGGTATTTTACATCGATTGGTATATAGGCAGCACCGGCTTTTAATATTCCAAGCATAGAAACAATACTATTCATACTTCTATCTAAAAATATGGCTACCTTATCACCTCTTTTTATACCTTTTCCGATTAAATGTTGAGCTACTTGATTAGAGCTTATATTTAATTGTCTATATGTTAAAGATTCCGTTTCAGTCGCTATAGCAATCCGATTTGATTGTCTTTCTACTTGCTTATAGAATTGCTCCTGTATATTTTGAAAATAAGGATACGGTCTTTCTGTATAATTTACCTTTCTATATAGAGATTCCTCTTCCAGCGATAGGAATGACAGATTCTCATATGCCACTGTTCTTTGATGAATAAATTCGTCCAGTATAGTAAGTAAATTTTGAGTAAACCTATTAATTGACTCTTCCTTGAAAAGATTAATATTATACTCAAATGAAATCTCTACATAATCCGATCCTTCTTCAACAGCTAAAGAAATGTCAAACTTACTAACATCTTGTTTATTAGGTAACAATTGAAGCTTGTACGCATCATGTTGTTGCAAAATATCTTTCTGGTAACTAAACATAGTAGAAAAGATCGGGTTATTTCCAAAGCTTCTATCAGGATTTATTTGCTCAATTACTTTATCAAATGGGTATGATTGGTTTTGGAAAGAATTCAAACATTTTTCTCTCACTACTTGTAATAGTTGTTTTAAATTTTTCACATCATTTAATTGTGTTCTAATAGCTAAAGTATTTACAAAAAATCCTTGTATTTGTTCGAATTCTTGATAATTCCTTCCAACAACCGGTGTACCTACAATAATGTCTTTTTGATCCGTTAGATAATGTAACAATTGAATATATGCTGCCAAAAATAGCATATACATCGAAACATTCTCTTGTTCACATACTTGTTTCAAAGACTCTTTCATTTTATTATCTAACTTCATTTCAAATACTGTACCTCTATTTGTACTTTGATGATTCTTACTAAAATCTAAAGGAAGATTTAGTATAGGAAGAGGTGCTGCAAGTTCGGCCATCCAATAAGATTTTTCTGTATCCCACCGACCTAACTTTAACTGCTCCTGTTCCCACTCAACATAATCTACATATCGATTAGAAATAGTTGGCAGCTCAGGATTTCTTCGTTTAGCAAAGGCACTATATACCTTCATTAATTCATCTAATAAATTCCTTACACTCCACTCATCAGTAATAATGTGATGTAAATTGATATATAAATAGGATTTTTTCTTATCAAGATTAAAAATTCTAATCCGGAAAAGTGGTCCATTTTCCAAATCAAATGGTGTATGATCCGTTTGATTTATTGTTCTACGTATATATTCTTGTTTTTCCTTTTTAGTTATGTGTTCAATATCATCGTGAATAAGGTCAATAGATATTGATTTTAATATGACCTGTCTAGGCTCCCCATTTTTTTCAATAAACACTGTTCGAAGCATCTCGTGTCGTTCAACCAAAAACCTTATGGCGTCCTGTAAAATATCTTTTTTCAAACTCGGCTCAATATATATGTGTAGTGGTGTATCGTATACTCTATTAATAGCGTTTGATTTATTTAAAAACCAAATTCTTTTTTGAGCACTTGATAACTGATACCTTTCCTTATCTGTAACTTTTAATATTTGCATCTTCCGTTCTTCCCTATCATGATTTACTTCCATTAATTTATCGATGTAAGCAGATAGACTAGCAATTGTTGTATGCTCAAAAATATCTCTAATTTCTAATTTCAAATGAAACTCTTTTTGAATTTGATTTAATACTTGCACAGCAATTAATGAATGTCCCCCAAGTTTAAAAAAGTCGTCATCTCTACTGATTCTATATTTCCCTAAATTTAAAATCTCTGACCATGTTTTTGCCAACCTTTTTTCTGTGCCACTTATTGGTGGTATATATTGATTTTGCATATTTTCAAGTAAAGATGGGATTTGTAATTCTAATTTTTTTCTATCAACCTTACCACTTGGTGATAATGGAAATGTTTTAAGATGAAATATATAATTTGGTATCATAAAATCTGGTAATCTTTCACTTAAGAATGTTTTTAAGTTCTCTTGTTTTATCTCTGTATTGTCTTTTGATACATAAAAGCTAGCAATTTTGTCATTTTGATAAGTTACTACTACTGCATCTTTTACCTCTGGGTGTTTAAATAATGCTCTTTCTATTTCATCAAGCTCAATTCGATACCCACGTAGTTTTACTTGATTATCTTTCCTTCCGATAAATTCTAAGTTTCCATTTGGTAAAAGGCGTACTAAGTCCCCAGTATGATATATTTTTTTATTGCGATTATATGATTTTTCAAAAGAAATAAATGCCTCTTCTGTTTTTTTCTTTTGATTTATATATCCTTTAGCAACCCCATCACCACCAATGAATAATTCACCTACTACTCCTGACGGACATAACGTATTGAACGGACTGATCACGAAAACTTTACTATTAGCAATTGGTTTACCTATTGGGATATTAGAAGTTTCTTCTTTTATCTCATGATTTACTTCATAAATGGTTGTACATACAGTAGCTTCAGTAGGACCATATGCGTTAAGAACTGGAATCTTTAACCCTACTTTACTTTGCCATTTACGAACTGATGCAGCACGTAATGTTTCCCCTCCTACAAATACACATTTTAAAGAATTTAATTTCAGCAACATTTCTTTTGGCATATCAGCTATTAATTTAAAAAATGCAGTTGGTAAAAGAACAAATGTAATACCATTCTTGTTAATTACATTTATAAATTCTTCTGCAGTACGTTTTTCCAATTCAGAAATTAAATGCATTCTTCCTCCGCATAACAAAATCGGAAACATTTCCATAATAGAGGCATCAAAAATCATCGTTGCAAATTGTAAAAATACATCATTTTTGTCTAAATGAAATTGATTCATTAATGAATATGATAAATTAATTACTCCTCTATGTGGTACAACTACTCCTTTTGGTAAACCGGTTGAACCTGACGTGTAGATAATATACGCAGCATCTTCTATGTTATGTGTAGACGCAATATTTTCTATAGAATTAGTGTAATGAAAATCCTCTAGAAAAATTGTATGAATTGCAAAACTTTCAATTAATCCCCTGAATTCTTTCTTTGTAATAATCATTTGACTTTCACTATCTTTTAATATAAATTCTATTCTTTTTTCAGGAAACTTTGGATCGATTGGTACATAAACTCCACCTGATTTTAGTATACCTAGAATGCATACAATTGTATCGATCTCTCTCACCATAGTAATACTTACACGCTGTCCCTTTTTTATATCATTTTCACGTAAATAATTCGCAATTTGATTTGACCTTTGCTGCAAGTCATAATAGGTAATCGATTTATCTCCCATTGAAATCGCTATTTGATTTGGCGATTTTAATGCTTGTAGATCAATTAATTGATCTAATGTTTTTGAATTAGGATATGCAAGAGTATTTGAGTTTATATCTTTGTATAAACGATGATCCTTTTTTAAAAGTAAATCCAATGAATGAATAGGTTCGTTCACATTCTTCATTAGTTTTTGTAACAAATATATATATCTTTCAACTAAATCATTCATACTATCTGGTTTATATAATGCTGAATTATAATCAATCTCAATTTTATTCTCTGTTTCCCCTTCATATCTCATTATTCTCCAGGTCATGTTAAAAGGGTTTACTCTTTTACAATCTGTTAAAACTGTGGACTCAATATCAGGAATTTTCAATTGAGGTATCCTTACCGTATTAAATGCTGTTGAATAAATCATATTATGATGTGTATTATTATTTAGATTTAAATCTCTTACTATATGTGAATATGGATTATGTTTATACTTAATAGCCAAATGAACAGATTTATTCACCTTGTTAAGTATTCCCTTAAATGTATCACCTTTTTCTATTGTTATACGTATAGGTAATGTATTAACAAAATAACCAAAAGCATTCCCTTCTTCCGTTTGTGGTCTAGTATTAATTGGTATACCTACAATAATTTCTTCAGCATTTGTCATTTGATGAAGCAAGGCACAATAAGTACTTAACATAACCCGATAGACACTTATGTTATTTCTTTTAGCAAAACATTGTATTTGATAAAATAGATCGGCATCAATATTCTTACTTATATTTTCGTTCGTATATATCGGTTCATTCATTTTATTAATAGTAGCAGGAAACTCTGTAGGAGGTAATTCACCTTGTAAATAATCTTTCCAATAGGATGATCCTTCTCTATACATTGCACTGTCAATAAAACCTTCCTCAAATTCTACAAGGCTCTTATAAGGAGATTCTAATACTAAACCCGTATTTTCTTGAAGTAATTCACAATACGTATAAGACAATTGTTGGATAAAAACCCCTAAACTACATCCATCATAAATAATGTGATGAAAAATCATATGTAAAATAAATTCATCTTCACACAATTTAATGATGTGGAATTTAAACAAAGGCCCTTCTTCTAAATTAAATTTCTCATTCACTATAGAGTCTAAGAATTTTTTTAAAATAAATTTTTGTTCTGTGTTTTTAAAAGCAGTTAAATCCTTAATTGGTATATCAAAATCTATACTCTTTTGAATAAATTGTTTAATTTTTTCGTCCTTTTTAATAAATAGTGTACGTAGCGCCGGATGAGATTGCACTATTAAAGTAAGCGCTTTCTTAAAAGTATCTATTTGAAGATTTCCTTTTAGCTTTATTATGGTAGCTTCATTGTTCATTCCATTTTCTAATTCCATTTGATGAGCTATCCATAATGCTTCTTGCCCTACTGTTGCATCCAATTCTTCTACAATTTCATATTGCTTTTGTATTTCCTTCATATGAATTTCTCCTTTTATAAATATTTCAAAACGGATAATATTTACAATTACAACTATATGTACACATTCTGCGATTTGTAAATGTATATTTTCCGACTAAATCCAACATTTATTTCACTTATTGCATAGTTATTAAAATCATGAATAAAACTCATAATTATGCTGTAATAGTTCATACTTTTATTCAATTTAAGCATAAAAAACCATTTAACTAATAATTCTAATTAATTTTTATACAGTAATCTTACATATATTTATTAAGGTAAATAGCCTAATTTATATCCCGAAAACAAATTCAAGAATATTCCAACTGATCATTATATATATTTCTAATAACATAATTTGAATAGGAGGAGTTCGTTCATAATGGAATATAGATTATTAGGTAACACGGGATTAATAGTTTCAGAGATAGGATTTGGTTCTTGGGCGATTGGTGGCGATGAATGGGGAGTAGTAAAAGATAATGAATCCATTGATGCAATCAATAAAGCAATTGACCTAGGGGTTAATTTTATTGACACTGCTGACGTTTATGGATTAGGTCATAGTGAAACACTCGTTGCAAAGGCTATACATAAACGTAGGCAGGATATCATTCTGTCTACAAAAGGTGGATTAATTTGTCATCATTATGACCCTAATCAACCAGCCGTTTATGGAGATCCTCAAAAGATCATTGATTCGTTTGATGCTAGTTTACTGCGGCTTAAAACGGATTATATAGATGTGTACTTTTGTCATATTTGGTGGGATAAACCTGAAGAAACAGAAGCTTTTCTACAAGCTTTCCAAACCTTAAAAAAATCTGGAAAAGTGAGAGCAGTTGGCGTTTCTACTAATGATTTAGATTATATTAAACATTTTAATCAGAATGATGATTTAGATGTTGTACAATTCGATTATAGTATTTTAAATAAAGAACCTGAAAAAGACATCCTTCCTTATATTGAAAAACATAATTTAGGTGCTGTGATAAGAGGTCCACTTAAGATGGGAATTTTAACTGGGAAATTTAATCATGAAACTCAATTTCCAGACGATGATTTAAGAAAAGATTGGCCAAAAGAACAGTGGTTTAAAGATAGCTTAAACAAAGTAGAGAAATTAGATTCACTTGTACGATCAAATCGAAGTCTAGCGCAAATTGCCTTACGTTATGTTTTAAGCCACCCAGCCGTTTCAGTTGCGATACCTGGTGCAAAAAATCCTACTCAGGTTGAAGAAAATTCTTTACACTTAACTCGTCCATTATTATTAAATAATGAAATTGAATTCATTAAAAAACTTTGATCCAATAATTATTCTTCCTTGAACTACCCCCACTTTCACTTCGTTTAGAAGTGGGGGATTCCTAAGTAAAGAGTTCTATCGAACTCTAATTGATTAGGCTAACCCCGCAGTCCCTGCGGTTAGAAGCCTTATTGCTTCATTCTTTAGATTGATACTTGCGTTAATATCCCTATCATGGTGTGTACGACAAGAAGGACAGTCCCATTTACGTAGGTTTAGATTTTTAACGTCTTTGTTTTGATATCCACAACAAGAACATAATTGGCTGGAAGCAAATGTTTTCGATACGACAATGACTTGTTTACCATACCATTTTGCTTTATATTCCAACATGGTTCGAAACTGTGACCAAGATACTTCACTAATTGCTTTTGCTAACTTACGATTTTTTAACATATTCGATACTTGCAAATCCTCTATACCGATAACATCGTGGTTTTTGATGATTTCAGTTGAGATTTTATCTAAGTAATCTTTTCTAGCATTTGATATGTATTCATGAATTCTAGCTACTTTTACCCGTTGTCTATTCCAACGAGAAGATCCTTTCATTCTTCTAGAAAGAACACGCTGTGCTTTCGCCAACTTATCTTCTAATGATCGGAAAAACTTCGGATTTTCATAGGGTTTTCCATCTGACAAAATGGCGAAATCTTTTAGTCCTACATCTACTCCAATGTAAGAATGTGTTTTCGGAAGTTCTTGTACTTCTGTTTCAACTAATAGTGACACAAAATATCTACCAGAAGGGTTCCGTCTAACAGTCGCATTTACAATACGTCCCGTTATTTCACGACTTTTGGCAAATCGAACAAGGCCTAGTTTCGGCAACTTAATTTTGCTCCCTACAACAGCAATGTTTTCATTTGTTTGTTTTGTGGTATAAGATTGTACGTTGTTCTTCTTAGATTTAAAGCACGGTGCGCTGTTTTGTTTTTTGAAAAAGCGCGTATACGCATCCGCAAGGTTGCGAACAGACGACTGAATCGCAATACTATCCACTTCTTTGAGCCAAACAAACTCTTTCTTCATGGCAGGAAGTTTGGCAGAGCATGTACCATATGTTAAACCTCTTCCAGTTTCTTTATATGCGTGATTCCATAGGGATAGGAAATGATTAAATACAAAGCGAGAACAACCTATCGTTTTATTAATTAGAATTGTTTGTGCTTGATTTGGATAGATACGAAACTTAAAGGCTTTATTAATTATCATTTGATTCACCTCCATTTCGGTATATGAATATTATACACCAAACGTATATTCGATTGATAGTGAAGTAACACTTTATGTATGTCGAACAAGTCATCTCCCACCTACTCACTTCACGTTCCTTGAGGAAGGAGTCTTCTTGGCTAAAATGATAAAAATTCATGCTAATTTTACTATCAAATCCATACCACTACTTCTTCTCCACTAGAACATATCTTTAACACTTCCACCTTATTTTTTATCTTTTCCTAACAATATCTACAGTCTATAAGGTAGTTGAGCCCTTATATTCAACTACCTTATAATAGTTCTACATTATATTAAAATATCTACTACACTAGTTCAATACATGTTAGGACAACATATAAATTAAATAAACAATTAATTCAGATATATTTTTAGAAACTTCATTATCTCACAATTACTTTTTTAAAAATAAATCAAAAAATTTTTCTTTACTTTAAATTCCATAGTTCATATAATTTTCTATGGAATTACATTTTTTTCTAAATAGCTCCTCATTTCTAAGGATTCAAAAGGGCAATTACAAATTATTATACCCTTATGTTTAACCAAGTAAAATAAAAATCCAGTTTTTCACAAGGAGAAGTGACTGCATGCAAGATATTTTAAAACTATTTCCGAGCGTTGACGGAAATGAAGAAAAACAACAACTTTTATTAGAATCTATGCAGAAAATAATTAAAAATCTTGACCAATTAAAAAATGAAGAGCGAGCTACTTTAGGTAAATGTGAGGAAAAATCAGAAGGATACTATAATAGCTTAATTCACCAAAGTCATATACCACTAGCTGGAATCACTATGTCTGAGGTTATAGAAGAGCTAAACCAATTTATGAATGGCCATCCTTATCCCAATAAATACTACTTGTCTAATGCTGTACCACTACCAAGTATCCCATCACTATTGGGTATACTAACCATGGCACTTTTAAATGGTAATGGCGTTTGGGATGTCTATGGCCCAGGGGCAGCTGAAGCAGAGGTAAAAGTTGTATCCATGCTTTCAAAACTGATTGGTTATAATCCACATAATAGCGGTGGTTATACAACATGGGGTGGACAAGGTTGTGTATTTTCGAGCTTACGTTTAGCAATTTCTAAACAATTCCCATTAGCAAAAGAACATGGTGCTCCACAAAATGTTTATTGCTTTGCTTCTGAAAATGCACATTATAGTTTATTAAAGTCAGCTGAAGCAACTGGCATAGGGTCAAATCACTTAATAAAAGTGAAGACTGATCCTTATACAAATTCTATGGATATAGAAGATTTAGAGGCTAAAATGATACAAGTTATTAAAAATGGCGGTATCCCCCTTTATATTCTAGCTACTATGGGGTCAACAGATACATTTACCATTGATGATATAAAAAAAATTAAAGAGAGCGCTGAAGCAATACAGAAAGAATATAAATTAAAACCTATTTATATCCATGCTGATTCTGCAATGGGCGGATTCTATAGTTTCTTTAATAATTATAGTTTTGAAGAAAATTCACTCTCATTTGAACCTAATGTAAAAAATGCCTTACAATACGTACAAAATAAAATGCAATATATGTCCCTTGCAGACAGTGTATGTTTTGATTTTCATAAATTAGGACAAACACCTTATGCTTCAAGTATTTTAATCGTAAAAAATCATACTGATTTACAACTGATGGACATTGAACAAGATGATACACCTTATCTTGGTAATAGATCCTATGGGAGTTATCATACAGGCTATACCTTAGAATGCTCACGAGCTGGTAGCGCTATTCCCATGTATATCAATCTATTAGCCTTTGGAATTGAAGGATATCAAAAATTATTAGCAAATTATGTTCGTGTAAATCTATTATTTAGAGAGAAGTTGCGTGTAGCTCTACCTCAAGTCGCAATCACAAATGATTTTACATATGGACCAATTACAACTTTCCGGTACTATCTGAATGGAGATGGCCAAGAAAATTGGGAAAAAGAACGAATGGGTCTTGCAACAAAAGAAGAGATTGAGGATACAAACCGATTAAATATAGAAATATTTAATTATCTAGGAAAAAATCGCGATCAAGTATTTTTTGGTGATACAACTCGTTCTTGTGTAGTAGATGTATTAAACAGTAGCGATAGAAATCCGATTTCCACATTAAAATTCTTTTCTATCTCTCCATATACAACTGTTGAATGTTTAGATGATATCGTTGCATTTCTTTATAAAAATATTTCGATTTCTACTAAACAGATTTATTCATATGTTTAATAATCATATTTGTTAGCGCTTTAATAGCTAAATTTAACTAAGTTAAATAAAAATCTTTATTCTTATAATTACTATTAACTATATCAGGAAAAGAGGAAAAACATATGAATATAGAGCTACTAGATACACACCACGTGAAAGATGCAGCACATTTACTTGCACATTCTTTTGTGAATAACGAACCTCTTGTAAGCAGTTTACAAATTCCCTTTGCTCCTTTTCACAAAATGTGCGAAGAAATGATGAAACAAGCTGTATCTCAAGCTATGTCATTTGTAGCAATAGAAAATTTTCAAATTGTTGGAGTTCTTTTAACAAAAAAAGTAACACAGCCATTAATAGATACAGAGAAAGCGATTGAACTATGCCCACAAATGGAACCTATTTTTCAACTTTTAGATACATTAGAGACAGAATCTATTGAGTTTTCTCATTTAGATAAAGAAAAATTGGTCTATCTAGATATGGGCGCTTGTCATCCAGATTGGATGGGAAGTGGGATAGTCACCAGCCTTCTTTCACACGCAATTCAAGAAATAAGTAAAAAAGATTTTGATTTTATTGCTGCTTGTACAAATAAAATTTCTCAAAAAATCCTAAAAAAACTGTTTACGACCTTGGAAATGAATGAAATAGTGTATAGTAATTTTCCTTATAAGGAAACATACCCATTTGCTAACACAACAACTTCCTTAGCAGCTCAATTACTATATATACCTCAATCCCAATTCGTCATCAAGGCCATATAAATTTGTGAAGAAGACTAGCTGTACTTTTGTGCAGCTGCTTTTTTATATAGAGTAAATTAGCAATAGATATTCTTTCATAAGTGACACCTTTCATACTTTAACTTCTTCGAATTCAATAGCCACTTTCTCAGCATGACTTACTTCTCTGCTTAACCTACCTAAAGATCCCCGTCTATTTATTAAAACATGTTTCATCATGTTTTAATTTCATTCGCTCCATTATTTTATCTATACAAGTAACTTAAATACTTTTACCTATTTTAATGTCTAATCTTTTACTTTTTAAGTAACGAGTGATACATAGATTCCCACTCTTAAACCACTTTAAAACATATTACCTGATAACCCCTTAATATCCCCTATAATACTGACGGTTACCATTCTCTTTCATTTCGTTTATCTATTCATATTACATACCCTATAGCTATCTAATCTTCCTTAAAGAATCCCATGTAAAATTCATGATAAAAGGAAACAAACGTGTCATATTTAACATTTAATAAAAAAGAGTGAGAATTACTGGATTCCCCTTTCTTCTCTTCCTTTTAAGCAGCTCTTTTATGTCTAATTCTATTGTATTCCTGCTAAATAACATGCTCACTAATCATTAACAATTTGTATAACTGTATAAAGACTATACTAAATTACTAAAGGAATCTCCTTTCCCCTATCGAATTATTGTAGAGGAAAGGAGAGGAATACATGGAAATTCTAGGATTAGATCCTCGCGCATTAGCGACTTTAGGTGCACTTGAATACACCAATCGTCGTAATAAATTAATTGAAGACTCGGAGAATAATTTATACGAATGTAAAGAAATAAAAGAAATACTTCAATCACTTCCTAAAGAGAAGCAGATTGAGGTTCTTGAGAATCAAGCTCACTTTGAAGCTGTGGCAAAGATGATTGAACAAAACAATTTAATTCTTTTAGAACAGATGAAAGCTCTACAGCTAATTCAGAAAAAACAAACTTATGATTAAGTAATTCTACATATGCTTCCATATATAATGTCTCTTTATCTATACTACCAGCCTCTGTTTTTACAGGGGCTTTTGTTATGTGTTGATTCATATTTTGAATTTGAATGGTTTCTTTCACATGTATGAATAAATCCTCTAATAAACCTGGTGTAGACTCCAATTCTTGCTTTTCAATTTCTTCTGTAACAGCACTAATAAACTCCCATAGTACTTTTGCACCTAGTAGTTCTGCTAATCTTTTTTCGCGCATTTCAAATGTTTTCATGTTCATACAAATACACTCCTATAATTTATATATAATGATTCAAATATTTTTTTGTAAAATTAACTACAACACTGTTTCTATTTACATTTCTAGAAAATCCCTACATAATCCTAAATATCTAACACTATTCAACACATTTCGTGTTGTTCTGCATCAAAAAAAATTTTTTGGACTGTAACACCATAAAAATTTGCTAACTTTATTTTTATATTATCTCGTGGAATTCTTTGGCCATTTTCATACATTTGCAATGTACTAACACTGATTCCCACAGCTTTTGCCACTTCTTCTCTAGATTTTTCATTTCTTAAATTAATTAGATTTTTGGCCACTCTTTCATAATTCATGTCTTCTCCCCCTAAAACCACATTTCGTGTTGCTATTTAAAATATAAACCGCACATTTTGTGTTGTCAACAGATTATAATTATCAACTTTTTAAAATTTTAATTATTTGACACATATTGTGTTAATATATTATCAGGTGATAGAATGAAAACGTTTGGAAATATAATTCGTGATTTAAGAAAACAAAGAAGAATTACACAAAAAGAACTTGCTCACTCGCTTCAACTAAGTGAAAGTACAATTGGTATGTACGAACGTAATGAACGTCAACCTGATTACAGTACCTTGATACGTATAGCAGATTACTTTAATGTATCTACTGATTTTCTTCTAGGACGAGATTTTTATGCCGAAGGGAAAAGAAATGATTCAGAACTAGATCAATGGTTAAATGATATAAAACTTGCTCCATCCCAAAAACGTGAAGAATTAAAACGTTTTTGGAAATTTATAATGCAGGAAGAAAAGTAATAAACTAAACCTCCACCTTTACAGGGTGGAGGTATTAAAATTGAGTCTTCAGTGGTCAAACATTACAGTAACATTTTGCCTTGTCAACCGTTAGATTGCTTATTTTGCTAATTTATCTGAAAAGATTGTGATACACAACCAAACTGTATGTCAGAACTTTCTTCTTTACAAAATAAATATGTTTTATCTTAAGTTAGTTGCTTTCTCCTACGTTTTTTACTAAGTATTTACGATGGAAAGAAGGTAACCCCGATAAGCGATTACCTTCTTTTGGCTATATAATATTAGTTACATCGCTTTTTTTATATCTTCCAATAGTGCTTTTTGTTTAACTAATTCTAATTACGCGATCTCGCTATTAAAATATCATTCGTATATTCAGGTATTGAATATGACGGGATCGGACGCGCACCTATTCAGCAAGAAGTTAAACGAAGACTTGAGGCAAACATCCATATTTGATTGGTGTCTTTTTTGTTTGACTGCGCGATCAATGTATCCCCCTAAGTTTGGATCGATTCTCTCTAAATGGCGGCTTGCTGATGTATAGCAATCACTATACGCAATCGATCATATATTACTAGCGATAACTAACAAAACGTATCAAAGTGTACTGACCTCCATGAGTTTCGTATATACATATAAATCTATGTAACTATTTTCGTTACACGAAAACCACCGTAAACCTTACTCTCGCAAGGGATTCGGTTACTTTCTATTACACTATCAGTTAGTTTACATTAAAAAGAGTTACGCATCTTAGCGCAACCCTTATATCTTATAATAATTATTTCTCTATTCAATTATCGTTGCGCCATAAGAATCTCTAATGAATCGTTCTAATTGTTCATCACTCATTTCATTAGAATTCGTACCTCTTTGAGCATAATTAATATTTACACGGAATCCTCTAATTAAATCTAAATTTTCTCTTGTCATATTAATTAAGTATGGCTTTTGGTCAAGCCCCTGATCACGTCTCTCCAGCGTATCAATATCTTTTTTAGAGGCAAATTTTTGCTTCTCCTTACGATTTTGGTGCAAATCACTATTTTCTTCCCGATGTTTTTCCTGTCTCCACAGACTAACCGCCTGTAACCAATACCTCGAGGCACTATAAAGATAATGCGAAACTAGTATTTGCTTCGGAACTAGTACTACTGGATGTCCATCAAATCCAGGAAGTTCAGCCGCCATAGTCTCCCAACTATGATTTATGTGATCCCAGTGTTGGTATTCAAACGGTACTGATAGTTCAACATTATGAATATGACATTGTTCTTGTGTAAATTCTACTAATTCTGCTTTTATTAAACTAGCAACTAAGTCAGATAGTAAATCTTCACCAAAATCTGGAATAAACAAGTAAAAATCTTCTAACTTTCCGACAATCCTATCAGTTAACAAACCTTTTTCATGAACATAATCAAAGATTCTCGCTAAAGATTCTTCAGAATTCCCTTTGCCTCCAGGAAAGCCCTCTGTATATCCTAAGAAAACCTCATTTGATTCCCCTGAGGATTGAAAGTACTGTCTAGCCTCTTGAGTATGACCCTCTCTATACAAATCAAATACTGTATTAAAAAAGTCTTGAATAATCTCATTACACCTAACAAACCATTCTCCATCTTCGGCAGCTATACGAGTTGGATCTATAAAAAGCTTGTTATCCCAATCAACACGTATATTAACAAATGCAAAATTAGCTTGATCGTGATTTGTTAATTCGAATTTTTCTGAAAATCTCATTTGGTTACTCCTTTCTATATTAGTATTGAAAAGAAATGTAATCATAATCCCAAAATCACCTTTACATTCCTTTTTTATTATATACATATAATTTAACACACAAATAATAATAATTCAATTTTTCTGAAATCTGAACCTCCACTCGATCATCCGTTAAATAATTAATCAAAAGTGAAAACTATGCATATTAAAGAAAAATTGGACAAATACGTTGCGCTGCGATTGTCAATTGAGAATACGCAGGATCTCGAACAATTGAAGAACTTGAATAATTCAAGTTCTTCAATTGTTCTCTCGTAAAGATTAGATCCGATTTATTTCCAACAGTCTTTGATAGTACCGAAACCAAATGACATATTGCTGAGAATGCCAGAATCGATTAATTCGTAATAATCTTTTCCCCAAGAAGTAGGAATAATAATTACTTCCATATACAAACCTTGTTCATGAATAGTACCTCCAAGTAGTTTAAATTATTTTTGTTATTATATATCGTCAAACAAAAACGTAAATCAACTGGAGAAACTTATTTAAATAGAAAATTCCTAAGTGGTCCTAGTAGAGTCACTTCAACTCAAGTAATCTTTAGTACAGCAAAATTTCCATAAAATTAAAAAGGATAACACCTAGAAAACTTTTAAATAATTATCCTTTTCCAGATTATTTAATTTGATTTATATTCAGGAGAAAAGTCGTCTGCTCGCTCTGCCATATCAGTAAGTTGCTGTTCGTAATAAATTTTAACCTGAATATTAGGATACAACATTGCTAGGTGAAATTTTATTGCAATGAGACAATATGCGCAGGGTTCCTTTTCTGTATAAATGTGAATATTTAGTTTGTCATCCTGATTCTTGTTCTCTTTTAATCTCCTAATCATTTCATTTATAATTTTTCTCTCACTACATTTCTCTTTACCACGTGTAAATCCAGGTTTTGATGGTTGGTAAAAATTCAAGTCAGGGGTTAATCTCATTGGTAAAGTAATATCTCCCAAAAAATTATAACAAGGAATTGATTGACTATGTAATCCTATGAATGGCTCATATTCTTCTTGTTTATTAAGCTTGCTATCAGCATAAAAAGGTAATTTTATGGTATCAATAATACCTATCGCTGTATTTCTATCCTTATTTGTTGGTAATTTATATTCTTCCTGTAGTCCCCTAAGTTTCGATTGTAGTTCTAGTCCCTTATTAAGATGAAATTGTACCTGTTCCTTATCCATAAAAACCTCCTAAATTTATTATTTTTTCATTACACATCTTTTCACCTACTAATTATCTATCAAACTTCCCATGATAGCTTGATCGCTTTCCTTCTATAGTTATACGAACTATAAATTGACAAACTATCAATAAAATCATATATTACATCAAAGCTTTTGTATACTCCGTAACTATTAATTAATAATATCACTTCTACACCTCATTACTTAAATAAGATAGTATAATTCAAATTTTATTATCTAAGGATTAGTCGTATAAACTAATTTTACCGAAATACAAAAGACCTTTATCGTGTTGAAAAAACAAAAAAGACTCCAACATTTCTGTTGAAGTCTTGATTTCATCACGTTACTTGATACCGGTGGTCACGGTCAAACCGACACTCCCGAAGGAACACGACTATTGACTTTTATGCCTCTGTTCCTCAAAATCATCAAGCTCTTAATTAACTTGTTTATTGAATTTTGCTTGTCCTAATTGCTTAAACGTCTTTATTAGTCGAACTTCAAAGTCTCTCGCTTCCCTCTCTTCGTCGAATTCACCTACAATTTTATAATCGATATTACCATCCTGCATAAGTTGTCAATGAATCGAGCTTCGCTCGTTCTTTATCTCGTAGTTTTCTCTTTATATTCAATTCTCGAAAGTAGGAATCAAATATAAAATGAGAATTTTATATACTCTTCGTTTTTAAATCAAGGGTCAAGTAAATTGAAGAGTGCCGCTTTTTCTTTAATCTACAATCAAGCCATAAAATTTTAAAGCTAAACTTTATAAAAACTCTATTATAATTAAATAAAATATGTAATATTAGATTATATATCCTAAATTATGTGAAAGGAATGTGCTAAATGACTATACATAGCCCATATATTAAAACTTATTTTAACAATGTTTCAAAAATTAATAACCATATTACTTTTTATTTATTTGTAATGGATCAATTTAAAAATGATTCAAGTGATATAATACGAAAAAATCCGAATGCACTATTAAGCCAACTATATGAAAGCAATACATTTAGTTCTTCTTTTAATATTAGAGCCAAAGACTTTGATAAAGAACATGAAAAATATAGGCAATCAATATTAATAAATCTTTTTATTAATATGCATTCCTTTCTAGAATTTTATTTAATGGATATTGATAAATTTATTGGTAGAATTGTATCCACAAGACCGGTCAGAAACAACCATAACAGAAATAATAACAATAGGAATCTTAGTAAATTGCAAAGTATTTTAAATAGATTTGGTTCCAATTACAATGAAGTAACATTAATTGGTAATGAATTAGTTTTAACTCTGGACTACCTTAGACTTAGAAGAAATAGAATTGTTCATAGTGCTGATGTATTACCAAGCCAACAATTATCAAGGATTATAGACCATAATGGTCATAGTTTAATTCAATATTGGTCAAATATTCTCCCTAATAATGTTGTAGTATTCCCGAAAGATAATTTAGGAGAATTAAATTATAATGAGTTAATCGCTTACTTTAATATGTCAAGGATAATTTGTCAGAAAATAGATCAAGAGCTAATGAAGATCATTGATACAAATTATAGAGATTTTTTACTCACAGATTCATTAAATCAGTTTATAGAAGTTAATAGTAATAAATTCAAGTCAGGCAAAAATACTTCTTCAGAAAATTTCATTAAGAAAAAGATTAAAAAGTTTACATTTGATCGATTTGGGATTAAAATAGTAGATAATGAAGTAGATACTTTAGTTAATAATTATCAATAATTTGGGGGCGTAGCTCAGTTGGTAGAGCGCCCTCCTTGGAAAGAATCTAGTATAACTGGATTTTTTCCAAGAGGGGGCATTATGCTGTACTTACGTATAGTATGACGTGCATTGGTTCAAGTCCTTTCGTCTCCATCAAAAAAGTCTGTAGCAAATGGGATCTCCCTTTAGAGATTCTCTGTTGCAGACTTTTCTTTCCATCTAAGAAAACTGGATAAAACGGGATATTTTTACAATAAATGATACAATCCCAGAAGAACATTTAATGAATTATCATATAAAAGAAATTTTTCTACTTACACTAAAGGAAACAAAATTGAATGGACAATATAGCAACCGAATTTCTCCTTTTCGTTTTAATTTATAAAATATTGATTTTATCATAAAAAAACAGCCCGTTAATTAGACTGTCTCAGTCAATCTATGCATTTTGCTGAATATCCTTTTAATTAACCCCTTTTAGGTTCCCAACCTTTAATTAATTCTTGAACCCCCTTTTTCCAAGCTTCCTCCAATTCGATTTTCAAGAATACTTGAAGTTTGTCTAATGGAAGCGAAAGTTCCTATCACTTCATTATCTTTATAAAGGATACTAGGAATTGCTTCTCTCCATCCACCATTGCTCACTGTTGTTACCTCCAGAACATAATCAATAACATTATTATAAAGGAATTTAAACCAAAAATTAATCAATGAATTATAAAGTCTTAATAACATCCAAATATTATTAATAGCTGCAATAAAAAAAGACCTGACCTCAGCCAGGTAGATAAATTCATTTAAGTGATTCCTTTTTCGTCTTTTGGCCTTTGGAAAACAAATATCCCTTCAAATTATAAGAGTGAGCTAAATTACTCATTATATAGGATAGTTTTATCCTATATATAAAGTTAAGCCCCTGAATGGACTCTATTGAAAATATGTAATGAGTTAATATATATCCGTTAAACGTTATATATAATAATTACAAAGGCCCTGAGAGCTGTTCCAAGATAATCTTTATTGAAATTAATTTGATTAAAAAATTCTTACTCAGAATGCATTTTTCTCGCTCCAAGAATTGTATCTGATAATATAGAGAAAAGTGGCAGCCTGAACTATCCCTCATCAAATTTCTCTGTATAGACAATTAATTCTAAATAGATGTTTTTTCCCAATACCATTAGCACCAACGATTCTATTTATTTCGATTGATTGTTGATGCTCGTTAGACACGAAAAAACTTTCTATATAAAATGTATTTTAAGTGTAAGATAATTCGCTTGTTTGTCTATTAAATGAAAAATTATATTTACTTCCTAAATTATAGGATACTGAATCTACATTTTTTCATTTCAAACCAAATATAAACAATTTCTATGTGTGTACTTCTATTTCCTATAATATATTATGTAATGTATTAACAACATTCAATATCTCTTATATAAATGCCTTTCTATTATTTACTCAATTAATGTTTAAAATAAATAGAACTTATTTATTTTATGATTCTGTTTGATTAATCCGAAACACCTTTACTATTCAAACCTTATGTGTTCTATTATATTCATGCAGATTTATAATTGATTCGAATATCCTTCTTACCACTTTTCTCATTCCCCACCTCAGGTGATATTAATAGGACAACCTTAAGAGTTGATAAGATAAATTAAATTAAGAGGGGGACATTGCAGATTTACTTATTATTATCAAATTATTAGGAGATTGCTCACAAGAGGAATCTCCTGAGTATTACTTTAAGCCATCTCAAAGATACACCAATGAGGGCGGGTTTGAAACCCTAAAGTATAATATGAATCGTGATTGAGTAACTGAATTAGTTAGTGGTGAAAGAAGATCATCTATGGCGTATGACAATGAAGAGATTATACAGTCCAAAGAAAAATAATATATAATGGTTGCTACACTGTTATATGAAGGTGGTAAGCCATCGAGGTGAGATAAAAAGGGGTTCCCCCCAAGTAAATCTACAATATAAGACAAGTAAAAAAGAATCTTTTTTGAAAAAAGATTCTTTTTTATATATAGGAGTTTAATTTTTGAATAAATTAAACTTTTCTAGTATTTATACAACACTTAACATAACAAATTAGATAGTAGCTCACAACTATCACTCTTAATACTCATTTAGAAAGGTTATCTTTTAGAAATTTCAGATACTCCCTAAACTCCTCATCTTTAGGATTAATAAATACGCAATATCCTATTTTTCCAATAAGAGACTTTAAATACAGTTCACTATTATATTCAATAATCCCTCTACGCTTTAGATGATTACTTAGGCCATATTTTCTAATAAAATAAACTTCTTGTCTTAATTTACGACGTTTTTGTACATTAACTTGAATTTTCTCATTAACTGTAATACCAGTTACTAATTGTCTATTATGTTTCCTCATTAGATTTGTTTTACTAAGATTCAATTCTAATTTTATCCAACTGAGGTATGTTTTTACCTTTTTTATTAACTTTTGCTCCTTAAAGTTTCCAGAAAAAGTCATATCATCTGCATATCTAGTGTATCTAATTTTCTTTTTATTGCAATATACAGAAATTTCTTTGTCAAATCCTCGCATTACAAGATTAGATAAAGCTGGGCTTGTTGGTGCTCCCTGTGGTAATTTTCCACTTAAAGTACAAATTTTAGCAAGCAGAGTACAAACTTCTATTGTATATCCTATTTTTAAGAAAATAGATAAGACTTGATTTTGCTTTATATTTCCAAAAAAGTTTTTTATATCTAATTTCAAAACTTTTTTCTGATTCCTATGAAATTTGACATTATCCTTCAGACTAACCTTTTTTCTATAGGCTTTTGCATACGGGCTTACATCTACATTAATCAAAATCTCATTCAGTATCCATTCCTGAATAATTTTTAAATTAGGTAAAGGTTCATGAATTATACGTTTATCACCATTTTTTTTTGCAATACTAAACCTTCTATAACATTGCTTAGGGGCGTTAGTGACTTTTAATATATACTCATAACTAATGCCTACTAGCAATGAAAAATGAAGCTGATCATAGATAATAGGTACATTTTGTTTATATAAATTATAGGCATATTCTAGATTACCTTTTATTGTTTCATCAGATAAATTATGATTTTGCGCCTCTTTTTCATAAGACTCTTTGTATAACTCCCAATCCATTTTATCACTCCATAATTAAAGAATACTACCCATTACAATAAAACCTAATCTGTTAATATTCAACGATGTCAACATTCACAGTTTTATCGTGGAGGTTGACATCGGCGTTCGTTTTTCAGAACGCTCCTTTGAAAGTTGTAACACTTTAAATTCCTATTTCAAGTTTATAACTTTCAAAGCTTGGGCTAGTAAATCAGTCCACATTTGCACAGCGACTCGCTGCACATTGCAAAAAATCCTCAAACTAATGGGTAGTATCTTTATCAGTTAAGTATATATCACTCTTATTAATTTTTCTACCAAAATATTTATATTGATGAAGTATAAAATTATTTTTACCTTTCATTCCATTCTTTGCAATTAACTCTATTAAATAATCCTCCCCTAATTTTGTGATCTCAATTTCACCAGATAAATCTCGAGCCATACCATTACTTTTTAAATCATTTATTACTTTACCAATATCACTATAAGCGTATATACCACCCGCTATCTGAGAAATATCACCTTTATATTTTATTATTTGTAATACCGCCATTTGCAATCTTAAATCGTATCGTTTTTCCATTTTATCACTCCTTAAACCTTGGAAATGGTGCTTTATATTTCTTTTCCCACCAATAAAAGGGAAGTGTATTATTAGGTGTTCTAACCATTGATACAAGCGCACCCCCACTATTAAATCCAGCTTTATAACTTTTAGTAGCCTTTATCTTTTTAGCAATACGATTTATACTTTGCCTAGCCTTATCTTCATTATCGACAATTTCACTTAATGTATATACTTTTTTACTAGAATGGAAATATCGGACCCCTAAATCATCTAATAAATCCTTACCTGTCTTTTCTATGATTAAGGAAATGACTACAATATCATCTTTATTAATCCCTTGTTCAAGATATGAATTCACTGAGCGCTTTGCCGTTTGTCCTGATCCTATATAATCATCTACCAAAATCAATATACAATTCTCATCATTTATTTTATTAATGTCGTTTTCATCTAAATATGTTAATACTTCCACTTCTACATTCCCTAAAAATTCCAAATAGCTTAATTGATTAGATTTCATAAGATAACACATTAAATTCGAGCTTTTGGTAGTTTTATTATTATTACTATATTCTAAAAGTGGTGCTACTAAAATTTTTCGAGGAGATTCTCTTCCAAAAAAATCCCTTGAATATTTATTCATTAATTCCAGACTTTCCAACAACATTTCTTCATAATATTCAATTCCATAACAACGGTAATATTCTGTTAAGCTTAAAATAAAATCTTGATCTTCCGGAACTAATAATTCTAATAATTTACTAAACCTATCATATAATTTATTATTTTCTTTACTGATGTCCCATTTTTGATCTTCAAATATTTTCGTAAGTCTATTTAATCTGTTAACGTCTAACATCTTATTTATTCACCTTCATTAGTATACGCTAAAAGTATTTCATATGGTTTGTATCTTATTATTATTACATATTTCATTAATTTTAATATATATTCTACTACTATAAATTCATACTAATTATTAACAATTAATTATTAATAACTTATTACATTATCAAGTTAAGCTTTTCTCTTCCTACATTCTTAATCCCGTCTTTATTTAGTACTTACGTATAAATCTAATAAATTTGTATTACTTTCGACATCATGAATACTGTTATACCAATTTATCTTGACTTTAATAGCACATGGGTATCCTCATTCATTACACAAATCTCTTTGAATAAACAATATTCTTACAATAACTTAAACAATCAGATACAAAATCCTTTTTATTTTAAATCCAAACTTATTTTTAAAGTTCATCTTGTTCTAATATCCTACAACAAGACTTTCTTCCTCAATTTGCTTAAGACTATAGTACAATCCCTCATATTTCTCCTTATTAAGGTTGTACATTATATCATTTAATAGATTAATTAAATCGTCAATATATGTATTCATATGCTCTGGTATGAAAAGACTAATCAACTCTTCAATCTTATTTTTAGGAACAATTCTAGCAAACATTAATGGCAAATAAAATGAAGTTCCTAAAAGTTCTGAAGGATTTTCTTCCCAATGTGTTATAAGATTTCTTTTCCGTCTCAAATTTTTGAGACTTTGTAGGGTTTTATTCTTTGTAATTATCCCTTGTTGAACTAGAATATTAACCCTATCATGAAAACTTATTTTCTTTATACCCAAATTCCTTGATGTTATAGCCACAATCGTTTCTAAAGCTGCATTAATACTATAAAGTGCCAAAACACCATATCTTGTATTATTTAAAAATATTTCCTCTTCTTCAATACTATAGTTAAAACCAACCTCTTTAAAAGTGACTTCTTGCATTTTTGCAACGCTATCTTTTGCATTTTTAATGTGTACTGCACCTATGGAGTATTCATACCAATGAGTCATTGTATCACTTCCCCTACTATAAGTTTATTCATATACGAATTGTACCATACGTCAAAAGAATTTAGACCTCTTTATGTTCTAATGGATTTAGTTTACTCACTTACATAGTTAATACAATTTAATTATTTGCCAGCACTTGTACTACAGTTCGAAGTGATATGTCAAAGTGGAGTTTTTATCACCTACAAAATGGGCTTATCTTTATTTAGTTATTGAATAAACTTTTTATAGTTCCAGATTCTCTAACCTGTTTAAATCTACTCCAGTGATTCTCAACTTTACTTCCCATAATATTAATAGTTTTAGGATCTTCAGCAAATATTTTTAATACCTTTGATACATAATTAAAGAGGTTACTTTTCCCATTTTTACCTAACTGTTAAAAATTTTGATGTATTCAATTATATTTTCTTCCCCACAGTTTCTTCAGAATACTCTTATGAATATAAAATCCCTCCATCTTTTTGATATTGTTTTATAACTTCAAGACTCTCCTTAAAGAAATTCTAATTTGTTTTAGACCATTTAAATCTTCTTTCTTTATCAAAATATTTCATTTCATTAAGTAATTTTTTCTAGTATAGATACCTTAGGCTATTTCGCTATTTACCTAATAGCATAACAAAATTATTATTCACTGAATTACCTATACCGTCATTTCAGCTTAAGGAATTGTACTTTGTTAACTCTACATATTTTTTATTTAAATTTGAATAAAAATGAGCATCACTAGCCCGATTGGTAACATAACAAACAATGTCTTTTCTAGTCAATACATTGTTTTATTGTCAAAATAAATTTTTTTATACTAATATTAAAACCTTATAATTAATACGATACATTTTAGACGTTTCCCTCAGTATTTCAAGTAAATATTTTCATTGAAACAAAGTATAAATCGTCAGTTTTAACTATATAGTTGAGAAGGAATGCTAAAAAAAGAAGGAGGATCATGATGAAATATCAAACAATATTTCCCTCATTAAAAAAATCTCTTTTTATCTTATTGCTTTCTTTCAGTATGTTAATTCTTACGATTCCTGCCCCAACCTTTGCACAATCCAATAACAATGCAAATCCTGTTACAAATTACTATGTATCTCCAACAGGAAACGACCTCAATCCCGGTACATTAGATCAACCTTTCGCTACCATTCAAAAGCTGCTAACGTCGCTAAAGAAGGAAGTACTATCTACATAAGAGGCGGAGTTTATAACCAAAAGGTTCGTGCTACTCGTTCTGGTAGCTCAGGAGCACCCATTACTTTTCAAAATTACCAGGATGAAAAAGTCATTCTCGATGGCTCTAAGGTCAAGTTAGAAGATGATGGATTATTTACAATAGAAGACAAACATTATATTCAATTAAAAGGATTAGAATTTCGTAATTTAAAATCATCGATAATGAACGAAACCCCTATTGGTATTTATATCACAGGAACAGGAAGTTACATTGACATTAGAAATAATTATATTCACCACATTGAAGCGAATGTAAAGAATGGAAATGAACACGGATCGCTGTATACGGTACTTCATCTAGTTCACAAAATAATTTAAATCATATTGTCATCGATAATAACGAAGTAGCAAATTTGAAATTAGGATTGAGTGAAGCAATTGCTGTGAATGGAAATGTAGATTCTTTTGAAGTTACCAATAACAAAGTACACGATAACAACAACATCGGAATTGTTCTGATTGGACATGAAGGAGTATCTTCAGTAGCTACTTTAGTTCAAGCACGGAATGGAGTCGTTCGTAATAACATTGTTCATCACAATTCATCAATTAATAATACTAGTTATAATGAATATTCAGCTGATGGTATTTACGTGGATGGCGGAAAAGAAATTATCATTGAGCAAAATCAAAGCTATGAAAACGACCTGGGGATTGAAGTAGCTAGCGAACATGCAGGAAAAAGCGCAAGACAAATTACCGTTAGAGACAATACGATATCCAATAATATCCTGAGTGGTATTGCAATTGGTGGATATGACAGTAAGCAAGGATATGCTGAAAATAACACGATTACAAACAATGTTATTTATAAAAATGATACAAAAGATCAAGAGAGTGGCCAAATCGAATTAAATTACGATACTCGGAACAATGTAATTACCAATAACCAAATTTATGCAAGTAATAGCCGTATCTTTATTAGTAATAATTTTAATAAAAACACTGGGAACAAACTGGATTACAATCATTACTATGGTGAATTCGATCAAACTAATGGCTTATGGCAATGGAAAAGAAAAACGTATAAAGGTTTTTCATCTTATCAAGCAAGTATGAACCAAGAAGGAGATGAACAACATATTGTATTCAGCAAATTATCCCCCTCATTCAAACTAATTTTGAAATAAAAAAATCTACTAATAGTATCTTTATCTTAGCCCATTTCCTCTCCTATATAAAATTTAAAGAAAAAATATATTATTTATTTTTGTTAAGTGAAAGAATTTAATTTTCAAAAGCATAATTCACTGGTAAAAAACATATAAAAAAAAAGTCATATTCTCCAAGTTTATAAAAGGTTAGATCTACCGCTTAATCTTTGATTGACTTGAATCATTATTCTTTTGTCTTAGCCAATATAACTACTTATCGATCTTAGTCTATTATAAATAAAAATTACAGCCTTCAATTATCCATTAATCCAAGAAACTGGATAATCAATATTTTTTGATGAGTATTTATAATAAAAAATACCTTTCCACTTCTAGACTAAGATCATTTCATATTGTATAACATTATAATATGATATAATAATGTTACGTAGTGGAAAAGTCTATTATTTATTTCAACTAGTATCTTAATTAATAGATTAAAGAAGCAGCAATGTAGATCCATATATACCCCTTCAAGAAACAATCCATTTCAATTGTTTTATTCATTTTCCTTAGTTTTTAGTCTATGAAATTCAAACTTTGTGAAGGAGGATTGCTTTTAAATAATTTATAAATCCGCTAATCAGTACTTACTTATTACTTATAATAACTAGTGTACTATAAATAATAATTAATAAATATTATCAAACAGGAGTTAATATCATCATATGGACTTAACAAACATTTTTCAAACTTTAAATATTACATATTACGTTGCTTCAGGTCTACTATTACTAAAAACATGTACAATACTTAGGGCTTCTAGTATAGAAAAGCTATTTTTCAATCAAGAGAAAATTTTACTTATCCAAATACTTCACATTATTATTTTCACAGTATTCATAACACCAATTACCGTATTATATTTCTATATATTTTCTGATAGATCGTTAAATATATCAGATATTAATGAAATTATAGGTTTTATTATAGTTTCACTTTTAGTGAGTACAATACTTGTGCTTGAAATATACATACCTTACCTTTCTGATCCACTAGGTAAAGATGCATTTTATATTAAACAAGATGATGATTCAAAAATATATCTTATAAAAAGTCTAAATAAACTCGAAATTCTAGGATATAGTCACCCACGTTTAAAGAAAATAGACAAAAATAACCCTAGCAATAACTTCACAAGAATCCTAAAAAAAGAAGACGTAAAAAATACTGTGATATTTAGGGAACGCTATAAAGATAGTTTATTAGATAAAATAAAAAATTGGATAAATTAATAATAAAAAAACTATCAAATTTATTTATAGCTCTACTTACAAATTACTAAAACCAATATTAAATGCACGTTGAGTATTAAACTACATCTAACACTCAATGTGCATTTTTTCTAGGCATTTCTTATGTATCTAGTTGAAAACTTGCCTCATTAATCATATATTAAAACACAATAATTTAGGAAAAATACAACTTAACTATTTTTCACTCCAAGCTAGTTATATTGTTCCATATAATAAGAATATATCCTACTACACATCAAGGAAGACTTTATCTTGAACTATGGCTGAGCTGGAACTATTGAACAATTTAAGCAATTAGATGTACAGTTTTTCGTTAAACAATTGCTCGATCATGTCTATAAAACCAATACAAATGATTCAAAAATAGCTTCTCAAAAGAAAGCATGGATTGATAGTTTTAATAAGCTACAAGATTTATTCAATCGATTTTCTAATTTAGATGCATCACTTATTTTTGAATATGAGATATTACGCGGAGGTGGCCGTCGTCCAGATGTACTTTTATTGATTAATGGTTATTTGATAGTTCTCGAGTGTAAAAGTTATAATAACGTTTCTCCTTCTGAATATATCCAAACATCTCTTTATATGCGTGATCTTGAACATTATCACTCGGCTATTCAAGAATCTAACATGCAAGTCATAGGTGTTTTATTGCTTACAAACTATGAAGGTGAACATTGGTTTTTCCAAAAAGATTATCAAGTAACCATTTCAACAGTTGATGGATTGGAAAGCATTCTTAAACGAATATTAAATAAAACAGAAGCACCAACTTTGACGCTAGAGGAAATAATCAATGGTGTCTATGAACCCTCACCTTCTATGCTCGAAGCTGCTCGTTCCATTTTAAATAATGAACCGCTCCCTGATATTAAAGCTGTATCAAGCAGTAACTTTCCTGAAGTACAACAAACTGTACGCTCAATCATTGAAGAAGCCCAACATACAAATACCCATCATCTCATTTTAGTATCTGGCGAGCCGGGAGCAGGTAAAACATATTTAGGTCTGACCATTGCACATGAGATGAAAAATGCAGTTTATTTATCAGGTAATGGACCATTAGTAGATGTATTACAAGATACGTTGAAAAATAGAACCTTCGTACAAGGTTTATATGGATATAAAATGGACTTTCTCGAAAAGAGAATGATTCCAAAAGAACAAATCATCATTTTTGATGAGGCCCAACGAGCATGGGATACAAAAAAAGTCGATCAATCGCTCACTAAACGAAATCGAAAATCCCAAAACTTAAGCGAACCGGATATTATAATGAATATTACAACAAACAATAAACCGTGGAGTGTAACAATTGGCTTAATTGGTGACGGACAGGAGATCTATTCTGGAGAAGAAGGCGGTCTCACCCTGTGGAATACTGCGATTGCTAGAAAAAACGTAACTGTTCACTCTAAATATCCTAATTCTATATTTACAAATGCAGCACATTATAGAGCTCATTCTCAGCTACATTTAAACTCCTCTTTCCGTGCTCATGCAGCTTTAAAATACTATGAAATTATTAATACTCTATTAGATGCTAATTTTGAACAAACAAAACAACTGATTCATCATCTACCGAAAGAACATTATCAACTTTTTATTACGCGGGATTTAAACAAAGCCAAACTCACTTTACATCAGCTTTATCAGGATGATACAAAAACAGCTGGTGTTGTCTGTGCTGGTGGCGCTGATCGTCAAAAAGAAGTCCCTGTTCTACCAAGAGATGAACGATATGAACGAACTAGTAAGATCGCTCAATACTTTAATTATCCTGAATCCCAATACTATTGTAGAGCGCTCAACTATAGTTCAACTGAATTCCAAATACAGGGACTTGAACTAGATATGACGCTCGTTCATTGGGATGATGATCTATATCTACAGAATGGGACTTGGAAGGGGCAGCATTATCAATCGGGTGTCGAAGATCCGTTCCAAATTAAACTCAATGCATATCGAGTTATTTTAACAAGAGGTCGGGATGGAACAATTATTTACATACCACCAAAACCCATTCTAGATGAGACTTGGAACTTATTTAAAAATCATTTACATATTCCTGAATTGATGTTTTAAAACTTATGATAAGAGACGATATTCTAGGATACTTTAGAATATCGTCTCTTATTTTT
This sequence comes from Bacillus thuringiensis, assembly GCF_022095615.2. NCBI lineage: Bacteria > Bacillati > Bacillota > Bacilli > Caryophanales > Bacillaceae > Bacillus > Bacillus thuringiensis. The sequence goes on along the minus strand of NZ_CP155560.1, from coordinate 6,764 downwards.
TATTTTACAACAACCAGAGAATTGTTCTTACATGACTTATAACTTTTGTAAGAAGTGCCTCTTCAAACGACTAGTATTTTAGAAAATCGCTACTAAAGATGTTGCTGTTTCTTTTATTCCTCTAAAAACTGAATCGCTTTACGATACTTCTCCAATCGTTTTAGGTCTTTATCTGTTATCCTAGCAAGTCGTGAACGATCAGAATTATGTTTTAAGTCTGCAAGTTTGACAGTACGGGCAATAGAATTTTCTATCACTTTGCTCAGATACTCAAAATAAGGCGTGTACTTCTCTTTTGTCAGTACCTGCACTGCCTCAACTAAATTATGAGGTATACCAGCACTTAACAGATCATTAGCAGTTATCTCTGTATCTTCCAGAACATCATGCAAATAAGCAGTAGCTTTCTCTTCGGTCGTACTTACAAAGCTAGCAACTGCCTCAGGGTGTTTGATATAGTCCACACCGGCTTTATCTACTTGTCCAGCATGGGCTTTTTTGGCTATCTCATGAGCTATTTTTATATAATTAGGTAACATCGCAAAAGCTCCCTTTCTTTAAACAAAATCTCCCCCTCTAGCAAGCTGTTCTAAAAGTGAAGGAGGAAAATATTGATATAACCCTCAGCAAATCATTGGAGTTCATCTTGAAACAAAAAATTCATAAAAAATGCCATGCTCTAAAATTAACAAGACTTATAATAAGCATTATAATGCAAAGGATACAATTCGGATATTTATTTTACGACTTCCCTCAAAAAACAATTAATTTAATTATTATAATATTACATTGTTATATATTTTTTAATTCACTCTCTTTCCATCCATTAAACTCATAATAATAAAATTCAGGATCCAATTCCCTAAGATCATACATAGATTGAGCATCTAAACGTTTATATAAATCTAAATGAAACCCAGCATATTTCTTCTTAACAGGATATAAAGGATATCTCATACTAAAAGCAAATTCTGCCCAATCAATTAAATTTTTTTATTACCACAACACACTTTTACATCTTCACATCTATAAACACTCTCACACTTCGTACAATAGCAATAAGGTCTCAATAATCTCCTTCAAATACTTTCAAAAGATGACAAACAAAAATTAATACATTTAATTAAAATCTTTCAGCAGTAACTTAGTTCTGTTATTCACAATATAATCTAATCTCTAAAACATAATAAAGGTCATAGACATTTTTCTGCTTCAATCGTCTATGACCTTTATTAAGTACAACTAGATCTAAATTGTCAAATACTCTACATTAAACGTATCTTATGCGTACCTCTTTAACATTTTTTAATGTCTTTATATGCATCTTTAAGCATATAATTGGGATCCTCTTCTATCACTGAATCCTTCACTATGGACAATTAGATTTTTGCCCCACTCATCTCTATTAATCTTCTATACCCTCTAGTGTAGAATCAAAAAGTTGAAATTTTGATAGAAATAATCGAAAAGACTAATTATCAAAACCACTTTTCTGCAAATTTATTTTTTAAGAATTCAACAAAATCATCTATAATCTGTAAATAAAGAATCACATCCTCTTCAGATAAAGTGATAATTTTTCCTGTAAAATTGTATTCTTTATTAAATTTTTCGTCTGTTCTTCCTAGCCTGTGAATTATTAAATGACGAGTATCATGAATTTTATGTATGTGCTTAACACTATAGTTAATACTCTCAATAGAGGTATTAAAATTATTAAAATCTATATTAAAGATCTTCTTATAATACTTTTTAACCTCATTAAAGCCTTGGCGATGAAGGTTACCTATTTTTTCTTCTATGAAACTTTCTTCTAGCTCTTCCATACCTTTAGATAAAAATTCAGAAACCTGAAATTCAATAGTTTTTTTAGGCTCATAAAAACATGTTTTATCATGGTAAAAGGAAGTTCTAATAACATCTAGTAAAAAATTTTCTAGTATAGAAATAATCCGGATTAAAGTCATTTCTTCTAAAAAGTCAACATAGGCTTTCTTATATTTTCTTTTAAGTGTATGAGGATTGTTTTCAATTAGATGAGATTCCTTATAATAAATTTTGTTCAGTTTTTTTAAAGGTAAATTCTGCTCAATTATATCTTGTTCAATTATTTTTGCGGTTGAATTATAGGAATACAAACTAGCTAAGTACCATCTTATTAGTCTTTTATAATCTAATTCATATTTTCTAAAGGGCTTAAAAAATTCTTTTTCATTCATAAACAATTCTCCTCTAAATTTACTTAATATTGAATCTTAAAAACCAAATATATTAATAACTATTATGAAGACAAATTGAAAAATTTCAATCCCGCTATAAAATACTATATTCAGAAATTAATAAATTCAAAATGGCATACATAAAAATTCATATAGTTATCGTGATGAAATTTTTATAAGGTGCGTCGATATCAACTTAGTATTACGTAATCATTAGTTATATAATTCTATTATTGGTATAATTTAAAACACAATAAGATATCGCTATACATTAATAGAATGAATTAATGAGATTTTCTGAGCGTATGGATTTTGCCCCAGTAAAAGAATTAATTCAAGTTGAATCTATGGACGAAGACCTAAGAATTGGTCTATGGAATACATTTAGCTCTAAACTTGCTGGTCCAAAAATAACCGCAAGCAGCTATGGCTATATAAGTATATCATAACCCTAGATTTACTTTTGAAAAATTTATTGTAAATCAATAGTCCAACTTTTTTAAGTACCCTTTATCTAAAATACCAGGTTCCTGCTCTCAATGGCTGAAAAAGTAGAAGAACTATTTTTGTATCAAATTTATGATTTTATCGAATTTACTGCTCAAAATTGCAAATATGAATCCGATGCTACTAAATTTAAAACAGAATGTAACAGAATCTTAGAACGTGAACTATCCGCATACAGATTTGTCGAGAATACACTTGTTAGAATAAATTCACAACAAGAAATGGATTCTATCGAAAACGCCATAAACTTTAAAAGAAACAAAACTTTCATAGATATGCACATAGAGCAGACTTTGCGCTTGATGGCGAGTCGAGAGAATCCCGATTACATAAACTCAATTAAAGAGTCAATAAATGCCATTGAATCTATTTGCAAAGTTATCGCAAATGATGAAAAAAGGAGCTCTCGGACAGGATTTAGGTAAACTAGAACAACAAGGAGTAATAATTCACGATACATTAAAAAAAGGATTTAAACGAATATATTGGTACACAAGTAATGGCGACGGTATACGTCATGCCCACATAGACGTACCTAACGTTTCCTTTGAGGACGCTCAATTTATGCTCGTAACTTGTTCGGCGTTTTGTAATTATCCAATTGAAAAAGCAAACAAAATCGGTATTAATTTATCATAACAGGATTTTAAAATTCTAAAGGGCGCTCTTAGACAGCGTTCTTTTTTATTTAAATCTACACCATTATTTACATGTGGTGACAATTCCGACAGAACAAACGAACTGATTGTCAAAGTAAAAATCAACCTTGCTACTCACATATTGGCCCCTTTTTTTCTTTTTTCTCTCTAAAACTATTCAATGTTACCAACAATTCGTTAAACATAAGAAATGCTTTTAATGAGTTTGATACAGTTCCATACTTAGTATCCCCTCCATGTAAGATTGCATTTCTACTGAGAGGCGACTTAATTTTATGACCATGCCTAAACCCTACTAACATGTATTGGAGATAAAATTCTTTTACCCCTAGTGCAAACGAATCCTCCCCAACCTCACTAATCATTATGTTTAAATAATCTTCAAGAGAAGTCTCCTGTTTTTTGTCTTTGTTCCTATAATAATTTTTATGATTCATTTTCCCTTTATGTTCAAATGCTACCGCAATAATTCCCTCACATTGAACTAGTAGCGTCGGTACTGAAACCTTGTACATTTGCATGTTATGAGCGGATATAGCTTCTTTTAAAATCGGTATCCTATCCTCAATCCAACTATATTTACACCATTCATTATAAGTCTTCAAAATTTCCTGGTCATTGAATCTTGAAAGCATAAAGTCGTCTATATACTTTTTTACATAATCAACGCCCTTTTCTTCTTTTGCTTCATATAGCTTAAGAAAATCCTCCCCGTCAAGATTACTAACAGGTGGATACCCTAACTCAACCATGAAAACATTAAATGACCTATCCATCTCCACTGAGCGTGCTTCAAATTCTTCAGGAGTAATTTCCGATAAAAGTTTTATAAACTCCTTATTTTCACTATAGAATTTCTTAAGTGTATCTTCAGCGAATTTACCTAGTTCCCCCGCCACTTTTATAACCTTATTTATCCCTTCGAAAAAACCTTCAAATAAATTTTCTTCTTTTTTCATGTAGCGATAGCCTCCCATATTCCGTTCCTTTTTTATTTTTTTATATAATTGTAACATGTTAATCAAGAAGAAAAATTGGTAGCCGTATACCACGGCAGAAAACAACATTTTATACCGGCAACCGAAAAACAGTAGAGTAGGTGACTCAATGATTAGAGATGGAAAATATGGATTATATAATGGACAAGAATACATGTTAGCTGGAAAGAAAGATGAGTTAGAAATTATATCGAATGATCCAGCTGAACTATTAAATGGTTTTATTCAAGATGATTGGGATGAAAATATTTTCTTTAAAAAAATAAAAAAGAAGACTTGGATACCGCTTATGAAATTACAACATACGCAAAATATAAAGGACATAATTTCGGAGTACTAACTGCAAGCGAATTAAAAGTAGTTATTGCTACAAATAATCCACAGGTAGGACATGAACTAAATATGTCTGTACCAGGTCGTGGGGAATTTCATATGGAAGTAAATAGGTCAGATGTTGAGTTAATTGAAGAAAAAAAACTATATGGGGATTTACACTAGATATAGATAATTAATTACACCAAATAAAAGCAGAACCCTATGAGAGTTCTGCTTTTATAATCCTTACCTATTTTTATATCAATAGCAAACCCTAAACCAGCATCTTTATTTTAACTAGCTATCCAAATTGATAAATAGGATGATCAATATGTTACTAAAACACAATCCAGAAGATGAAATTTATCAATTCCTAGCAGTAAACTTTCATCAAGATTCTTTCTATGAAGAGGTACAGAAAATGAATATTGGGAAGCCCTAGGCTACACTGTCATCCATTTAGATGAAGCTTTACCTACTATGTGGGATGCGTTATCCGACTCTTTTAATAAAGATGTGATAAATGGGGATGCAGAAACACGTGCAAGATGGGGATCGTATACTTTAACACAAATTGAATTAGGTCTTCTTGGAGATAAAGGGGTCAGCAAGGCTGCAAAGCTAGCACTAGGGGCTAAATTCTCTCAAGTTAACTCATAAGCTGGACAATTATTTAATAAAGTCGGTAATTTGGCTTTCGCAGGTGGTAATGGTGTTACATCTGCATTTGACAGTGCTACTTTTAGACAAGCCGAAGAAAAACTTTTAACCTACCAGATTGCTAAAGGAGACGGAAGTTCTGAAAAATTGCTTCAATTGAAGATACACAAACTCCCCCACTTTCTAACCACGAAGTCATATCCAGTTTACAAGGAACAGAAAACTTCAAACAAAATCGTCTCAAGAATATCTTAGAAGGTGAAATAAATAGAAGTGGTAATGCAGTTGGTTATCATTCTGAGGCATTGGAGAATACACGAGAAAAAATGATTAGAGGAACTGAAGAAACAGTAAATAATCAAGGCATTTATTAAGCTAAAATAGAAGTTATAGATTTGAATTATATTTCTCAACAACCAAAATTACTTAATGTGGTAAAATAATAATTGGATTGGCATCCATACCATATTACGATGGTTCAAATCGCAGGAAGGCACCTTAGGGTGTCTTTTCTTTTGTTTGAAACACATTCTGCCAAAATACCTGTATCTTTGTTGAATTACGACTCTTATATTCCAACAAACTTCGTATATATAATTTGTTACCCTAAATGGGTTGACAATACGAACAGTTATAGGAGGATTTTGTGAATGGTAAAAACAGCATGTGTAAGTATGATTACTGGTATTCTTTTAATATGTTCAACAGGATGTGCCAATCAAACTAATTCCATTACAACTAAAACTCAATCAGTAGAAGATGGCACATATACAACAAAAGAGCTCACAGACACATTTCCTGTAGGAACACCCATAACTACTTACATTCGAAAAGAAGAAAAACTGAACGTAAAACATCTCACCAGTATTACACTTACAGATGGTGGCGTCGGTAGAGTTTTGGAAGCAACAGATGGTTTTGTTGTCGTATGTGGGAACGAAAAAGGAGTTTTTGATGTGTTAATATTTAAAACTATGGAAGATGTAAAGAAATATGAACAGAGTTTAGTACGATAATTAATATTCTGCTTATGCCTTTTAACACAGAAATGGTCCTCTTGCACTTGCTATGGCTTTTTCTATGTACAGTATTAATTGCATCATGTGTAAACAAACGTTATAATAGTCACCTAATTACATATGAAGAGGTGTAGAAAATGAATAAAACAGAATTAACAAGAGTAGTAGCAGAAAAAGCTGAACTTACACAAAAAGATGCTGCTGCTGCAACACAAGCGTTATTAGATGCAATAACAAATGCGTTAGCAAATGAGGAGAAAGTACAGATTCTTGGTTTTGGTACATTTGAAGTACGTGAAAGATCTGCACGTACAGGACGTAACCCACAAACAGGTGAAGAAATGCAAATCGCCGCTTCAAAGGCACCTGCTTTTAAAGCTGGAAAAG